>CAZQSG010000022.1:0-14582 GCA_964595925.1 uncultured Anaerolineaceae bacterium
ACGAACATGTCAGGAGTACCCCATTTAATCAAACCGCCTTCTTCGCCATCCCAACGAAGGGTATAGGGCCAGAATGCGTGGGTATCCACACCAGCGACAATGTCATAGCTGACGGACATGTCGGGGTTCCAGGGGGTGAAAGCCTTACCATCAATCAACCAGACGCGGTAAGATGTGTCGAACCAACCCTCCATGGCTGCGCCGAACATTTCTGAGCGTTGTTCAATGGTGGAATAGTTGTGGTTTGCCAGATCATCGACCAACAGCTTGTATTCTTCAGAAATACCATCATAGGCCTGCCACAGCGGCACAGAACCGTAAACGGATTGCGGGGTGCCAAAGAACTGGAAATCGTCACCAGTATCGCGGGAAATAGCGGTTGCGCCCCAGGCGCCGGTATAAAGATTCCAGAGACCATCTTCTGGGGCCGTGCCAATCCACAGTGCGGAGGCTTCAGAAGAGGTTTTGTACTGATAATCAATTGTGAAACCCATAGCTTCCAGCTGGTTAGCAATGTAATTGCCCATTGGAATGCGGGTGCCGTCTGAATCATTGCGGATCAAGAAAATAACTTCAACGGGCTCGCCATCAAATGTCCATACGCCGTCAGCATCTTTTTCTGCGCCCATCGCAACCATTTCATCTGCAATCACAGCCGCGCCTTTGTCAAAGTCATACGCATATTTGGCCTCAAGGGCGCGAGCGTATTCAATGTGCTTTGAATAATCAGGCAGGGATGTCAGGGTTGGGAAGAATTTTGGAGTAGCAATACCACCATAGATTTCCTGGTTCAGGTAATCACGGTCAAGAACCCAGTTCATGGCTTCGCGGACTTTTGCGGAGCTGAAGGGGTTTAATTTTCCGGTCCCTTCAAAAGTGGGGTTTCCACCAGGGTTAAAGGTCAGTTCATAGTAGGTACCGGCAGATTCTGCATATTCCAGACCGACATCATGAATGGCATCTAACTGTTCAATAGTGGCCATACCAGAAGCATAAAGGTCAACAGCACCAGCATCAATTTGCGTGATTGCGCTGTCAACATCGACAACAACCATGGAAACCTCATCAACCCAGGAACCTTTGCGGTCGGTGGTGGTGCCACCAGCTGTAGGAACAGAAGCATAGGAAGGAGCTTCTTCAACTACTTCTTCGACAACTTCTTCTTCTTCAGCAGGGGCTGCTTCTTCTTCTTCAGCAGGGGCTGCTTCTTCTTCTTCAGCGGGTGCTGCTTCTTCTTCTGCTGCGGGAACCTCAGTGGGTTCTGGTTCCGCTTTGCAGGCTGCTAAAGCCATACTTAATACCAGCAATAAGCTGATAACCCAATAAATAGTTTTTTTCATTATTGTTCTCCTCCGATAATGAATACAGAAATTAATTAAAATCTTCAATATTTGTTAATTCTAAATACCTCTACTTTGCTTTTGGTTCTCACCTCCTGCTGATTGACTTACACTATTCAATTTAACGTATGTCTGAGATTTAATTTGAAACTAACCTTTATAAATACAGGTATAGGCCAGACAAGCTGGCAGTTCCAATTTTATAACACGACTTGCAAGTTTATACAAGGTTAATAATATTCTAACACATTCTTATGGAATATTTTCAATACAATCGGACGAAATATCCCATATTTCCAGGTTCCAGAGATCGCTACGCGAGCTGACATCCATATCAAAAAAACAAAGGTCGATCCGGCTGGCGGCTGCCTGAGGATGGAAATAAAGTGGAATGGCGGGCAGCTCTTCCATGAATATTTCTTGGGCCCTGTCATGGGCATTTTCATAGGTTTCAGGGTCATCCAGACGAGTATTCTGTGCGAGTGAACAAGCCTGATCAAACATTGCGTTACTGAATCCCCCCGCATTCACCCCCACCCAATAGTTCTCCGCTGTTGGAATCTGATCCGTCAGATACAGGGTGCAGGGAGGTTCTTCTCCAGCAACCCAGCTGATTTCGGCTAAATCAAAATTGCGTCCGAAAACCCGTCCCTCTGGCCCCGGTGCATACATATCCATCGGATTTGACAGAACGGGTGTTGCTTTAATTCCACAGGCTTCTAAATCATCAGTATAATATTCGATCAGGTCGTCATTTCTCAACGTCATCACAGATTCTAAAAGCGCCAGGTTAATCTCGAGTGGTGTTCCATCCACTACCCCAACCACACCGCTGGAGACACGTGCATCACCGCCGAAATCTTTCCAACCAGCCTCTTCGAGAAGTGATTTTCCAAGTTCGGGGTCATACCCCTGAGCTTCTCCCTCTGCCCAATAAAGCGGGTGATCAGGCAGCACATAACTATCAGGAATGGTCACCATGTTAAAGAAAAACTGAGAGATTATTTTTTCGCGGTTCAGACAGGCTGTGAATGCTCTTCTCATTCGTGGATCAGAAAAGAAATCTGGACGATCATCCTGATAGTAATTATATCCATCATCATAACTGGAAGGCTGAATACCGATCATCAATTGCGCCCATTCAGGGCCCTGGCCAAGGTATAGATTCACTTCGCCGTCCAATTCTGCTACACGCACATCGTGTACAATGTCAGACAATGAGGCAGTCCGATCAACTACATCACATTCACCAATCTGGAGAGCATGCAAATACTCAATCGGCGACTCACCTGGAAAACGAAAAACCAACCGGTCAAATGAAGGCAATCCTTCCTCCGCCCGGAAATAATTTTCATTCTTTCGCAGCGTAATATGGTCACCTGTGACCCATTCTTCAATCACATAAGCTCCCCACCCAAGCGGCGTTGCTGCCGCAGCTGGAAGAGTTAGTAATGCAGCTGGCTGATAAGCTTCCAATTGATGCTTTGGGAGTGGAATCCAGAACAAGTCTTCGACATTGCGCGGAAAATATCCAGGAATGCCGACCCAGGAAACTTCGGTTTCACTGTGTGCCTGATATTCTGACGTCCGATCGGGAATATAAGATGAGATAGGCATTGATGGATCAATTGCGATCTGATAAGAAAACACAGAATCAAAGGCTGTCAGTGCTGCTCCGTCTGACCAGAGCAGGCCCTCAAGCAGCTCAAACTGAACCATCATTTGATCCATCTCAACCGTTTGGTCTGACTGCCATGTAACAGAACAAGAGGGATTCGTGCATCCAGCAGGCAAAACCTCAACTCCATCTGCCAATTGTGCTAACTGTCCATATGCGTCAACAACAATATCCCCCGCTTCAACACTTACAGGTAGGAATGTAACACCGCCATTTTCTACCGAAGGCAAAGAGTTTAATATCACAGGACGTGCAATATGGTCTACCGTATCAAAAGGGCCATCATAAATCGATTCGAGAACACTCCACATTGATTGCGAAGCTCCTCCATACAAGAACAAGGTCTCAGGCTCTCGTCCCAAACAAACCACCAGTGATTTCTCTGGTACAGGCGTCGGTTCAGGTAATTCTGTGGGAGCAGTTGTGCTGGCTGCCTGTTCAACCGGTTCTTCAGAATTGGGTGAGGCCTCTGGCACTGATGCTTCATTACCTGCACAGGCCGTAAATAAACTGAGAAACACAATGAAAAGAACAACCTTTAAAAGCGTTTGTTTCATAACAAAACCTCATCTTGATATATAGCTACATAATTCGTACCGGCCTGATCTGTTGAAAATAAATTCGCACCAATCCTATTAGAATGTTTGTTTTTATTATACTTCACCCTGGCGCTGGTCAAATTAATCGAATTCGAATGCTCGATTTTCCTGAGGCTGCAATAAATGAAGTTCTTTCTGCTGGATCGAGAGGAAAATGATATACATAAATTGATCCTGTGCTAATGAACGATTGTTGCCGCGCTCTGCCTGACGTTATGGAAAAGCTAGTCACCTGAGCCGGGTTTTGATCAACTCAAATACTTTCGGATTTTACTGATGATTTCGCTGAATTGGTAGGGTTTTTTCAACAAATCGTTAATCTTATAGGACCGAATCATTTCTTCATTGATATCTGATTGCACGGAATAGGTTGCAATAATCGGCAATTTATACAATTTCCGTGTACCTCGAATATCATGCAGTAATTTTTCCACATCCCCTTGAATAAAAATGTCCAGGATCATCATATGGAATTCTTCATTCCGCAGAGCAAGACGCGCGTCCCTGGTGCTCCTCACAACAATCGGCTCAACATTGAAAATTTCGAGGTAATACCCTAATAATTCTGTCGTCGCCTCATCACTATCAGCAAGAAGAATTCGAACGTTTCGCATCCTCGTTTTCATATCATGCAGCATGCCCGTTTGCGCTGGAGTCAGCAGGGTAGTATGTCCATGTCCGTCATCTTTAGCATCCATATTCAGCGGCAGCGAAATTGCTACCAGCGTTCCCAGGTCAGGCTGGCTTCGAAACTCGATTTTTCCTCCCTGCAATTCCAACAATCGTTTGGTGAGCACCAATCCAAGTCCCATCCCCTCTTTGCCGTTTTCTTCTTGAAAACCGGTTGGCATATGTTGAAACGGCTGGAATAATGTCTCTTGATCTGATTTTGCAATGCCCACCCCTTGATCCCAGATAATAAATTCAACCCATTGAAGATCGTTCGAGACCGCTACTTCAAATCCAATAGATTGACCATGAGGTGTAAACTTTACAGCATTATTCAGCACATAATTCAACAATTGCTTTGTGCGCGGAGGATCGACATAAATACGGTCCAGTTCAGTGTGCTGGGTGAAAACCACCTTAATATTCTTCTCAATGGCACGGCCTTCGGTATAAAGTAAACATGCCCTGCATAAGGAGTCCATGGACACCCATTCTTTATGTACCGTCATTTCGCCGGAAGCAACGCGTGACATATCCAGAATATCATTCAACATTTGCATCAAATGCAGGCTGTTTTGATAAATCAATTTTGCGTACCGGCCCTGCTTTTCATCATTCTCACCTGAAACATTAAATTGGAGCAATTCACTCAACCCCTGAATGGCAGTCAGTGGAGAACGGATTTCACGAGACATATTGGCTAAGAATTCATCTCTCACACTCAATGCCTGAGCCAGGCTTTCAGTTCGTTCAACCACCCGCTGTTCCAGTACGGCTTGTTGTGCTTCAAGTTCCTGCTGCAACTTTCTTCGGTGCATTAATTCCTGTTGAGCACGTTGATACAAACTGGCGTTATTGCGCGCGACAGCTACCTGATTCGTGATTCCTTCAGCAAGACGGAAGTCTCTCTCAGAATACGCATTAAATCGATAACTGAAGATTTGAACAACGCCAACCACTTCCCCTTCCAGACGGATGGGAACAAGAATTGCAGATCGATTGTTGAGATCATCAACAACAAACTCCTTACCTTCTATAGAGAGGTGACCTGTGTCAAAATTCGCCTTCGGTTCCGAATTGCGCATAAAGAGATGATAATTTGGAATTATCATTGACTTTCCAGAACGAATGACCTTGCTTTGAGCACCTGTACTATCGACCGTTATTGAAAGTTGTGGCAAGCGATCAGGATCAATTTCTTCATCCCTTGATCGGTAGTATTCACAGGTTAATTTTTGGGTTTTGTTATCATACGCCGAAATAATCAGCTCATCACATTCCATAGCCTGTTTCAGCAGATCATACAAAACAGCATAAACTTGGCCAACGTCCAAAGTCTGACTTAGTCGAAAGCCTGTTTCATACAATAAGGTTAAACTTTTATTCTCTTCCAATTATTTATACTTACCATAATAGTATTGCGGGAAACACAATTTGTCTGTTTCATATACTATAGAACATGTTCTTGCCCAATAATTCTATTCCGCTGTTCTTCCCTTTCCACTATTCTCACATGCTGACATTATAGCATAATGATTGTAGAAAGGGCTTGTCCATTGAAGCATGGAATATATATAATTTTAGCAATAACTATGCCATACCTATCTTGTTGAACAAATCAAAAAAAGTATTCACAAACTTAATGATAAAAAATGTAGAATTAAAGATACAATTAACAAAGAATTTAAAAAGCACATCGGTTCTGCAACAACCATTTTAATAATTAACTGCGGGAAAATATGAAAAAAAACTATTCACGTATTTTTAGTATAATCGTCGTCTCTTCTTGCTTCTTATTCATTCTCTCCAGCTGCATTCAACTTTTCCCACCAGAGGAGAACGCTGGATCAATTCTTTATTCAGAGACATTTGAAACCAATAGTGGCAATTGGACAGAATTACTAGAGGAAGATGGCTCAATGATCGGGTACCAGGCAGGTGGTTTGCGGTTTGTTGTTAACGCAACTCAGCGTGATAAAATCTCTATATTAAAACCAAGTCAAAATGATGCGATCATTTCCGTCGATGCTCAAAAATTAAATGGCCCTGATGATAACTTGATGGGCATTGTTTGCCGTTGGCAGAATGTTGGTAACTATTACGCCTTTCTGATCTCCTCCGATGCCTATTATGGAATTGCTCGAGTCCAGGATGGGAACTATCAGATGCTAACCAATGAATTTATGGAACTCAATGAAGACTCCATCCATCAGGGAAATGCAAGTAATCACATTCGTGTAGGTTGTGTGCAAAACGCCCTATGGCTTGAGGTAAACGACACAGTGATCTCCGGGATCTATGACGATACATTTTCCACGGGAAAAATTGGGTTGCTGGCCGGCAGCACTGTTGAATCTGGTGTGGATATTTTGTTCGATAATTTCTCTCTCACCCAACCTTGAACCACTGTTTCCATAGAAAGCTTTTATAACCATTATGAATATTTATCTTGATACCATTGGCTGCCGTTTGAACCAGAGTGAAATTGAAAAAATTGGACAACAGTTTCAGCAGGCAGGTCATCAAATTATAGACAATCCTTCAGAGGCAGATATTGTGGTCGTCAACACCTGTACCGTTACGTCGAATGCAGCCTCCGACTCTCGCGGCAAAATCCGCAAGGCTTATCGGGCCGGCTGTCAGAAAATCATTGTTACTGGCTGCTGGTCAGATATTGATCCGCAAGCAGCCCTCGCATTGCCTGGTGTTCATAACGTTGTTATGAACAAGGAGAAAGACTTCCTTGTCCGCGATCTTCTGTCTCTCCCACCACAAGTTTTTGATACTATGAACGCAGATATGAGTTTGATTCGCCATCCCCTTCCAGGGAAACTTCAACGCACAAGAGCGTTCATTAAAGCTCAAGATGGCTGTGATAATTTCTGCACCTTCTGCCTCACTCGTGTCGCCCGCGGAAAATCACGAAGCATGCCTTTATCGAAGATATTAAGAGATATTCATATCGCAGAGCAGGGTGATGTTAAAGAAGTTGTTCTCACCGGAGTACATCTTGCCTCATGGGGACAGGAATTTTCCCCACCAACCAGCATAAATCATCTGGTGGCAAAGATTCTAAACCAGAGCCGAATTCCCCGCCTCCGTCTTTCCTCTTTAGAACCCTGGGATTTAAATGAAGCATTCTTCCAGCTTTTTGAGAATCCCCGTCTGTGCCAGCACTTACATCTCCCCCTTCAATCTGGGTCAGAGAAAACCCTTCAGCGGATGGCTCGGAAAATTACACCCGATGAATACCACCGACTGCTGCGTTGGGCAAGAAATGCCGCACCAAAAATTGCACTGACAACAGACATCATTGTCGGTTTTCCTGGCGAGTCTGAGGAAGATTTTGAAGAGAGCCTTTCCTTCGTACAGGAGATGAATTTTGCTGGCGGTCATGTTTTCTCATTCTCTCCGCGTGTGGGAACCCCCGCAATGAACTATGACCAACAACTGACCAATCATGTGAAGAAAGAACGTAACGCAGAAATGCGCGCTGTGCTTACCACCTCTGAATATACCTATCATCAGCAATTCCTTGATCAAGCAGTCAGCGTACTCTGGGAAAGTGCAAAAATGGAGGGAAATCACTGGAAGCTCAGCGGATTGACACAAAATTACCTGAGGGTGAATACCTCTGCCAATGAAAACCGTTGGAATCAAATTGATCAAGTACATTTGAAAAGTTTAAACCAGGGCAGTTTCTTTGGCGAGATTACTCCCTGAAGAAACAAAGTCCCACTCAATTGCATTTTATTTGTATCCACTCGCTGCCCCCTGAATCGGTCTTACAACCTGTCTTTTCATGAATTAACCTTCGCAAAGACACTCGGCCACTTGACAGCAGACAATATTTCATTATAATAGAACATATGTTCTTTTCTATACAAAAGAAGACACTCCCGAACGGGGCACTTGCGCACTTCTTAACCACACACATTCCTATCGCCATGCCCATTATGCAAGCCATCATCTGGGATTGCAAACACCAATTCCACCAATCTCCCATCAATTTCTAAAATTGGCACACCTTTTGCAATATGGAAGCAGACTGATTTGGCTTTATTTCTGTTCGAAACCGCAGGAAACAATCTAGGAGAAAAATCCATGACCACAGGCATGATCTGGTACAACGACACCAAACATAACGAACTCCAACAAGTATTGCTTCAGGCAATGGATGACTATCAACGTTGGTACGGTGTTGCTCCTCGTCAATGCCAGGTATGCCCTGGTGAAATACCGAATATCCGACGTATCAGTCGAAAATTTCACATAAAGCTAAATGTAAATATTCAACTGCTGCCAGGTCAAATTTGGCTGGGCGGATAATAATATAAAACCAAATGGATTGTTTTCAGAAATCCTTTGATTACTTATTTGGTTCTTCAATTATGCCTTCCAAACGCGCCACAGCTGCAACCTTTCCACCGCGCGTCAGGTTCATCAATTTCACCCCGCGCGTCGCACGTCCCATCTTCCGTAGTTCACTCACACGAGTGCGAAGCACCACACCATCTGTCGAGATCAATGAGATCTGATCATCTTCCTGCACCACACGTGCAGAAACAATCTTGCCAAGTATCGCCATTGCCTTCGGACTAATCGTATGAACCCCCTTACCGCCACGATGCCGGCGGGGATAATGATCAATGTCTGTGCGTTTGCCAAATCCGTTTTCTGTGACAACCAGTAGACTTCCACCTTCTTCAGCAACACTCACGCCGATTAGTTCATCACCTTCATTCAAACGAATTCCACGCACACCGGCCGCTGTCCTGCCCATCACACGAACTTCACTTTCATTAATACGCAAAGCCTGACCTTTTTCAGTGACAAAGATCAGATCGTCGTCACCCCCGGTCAGAGCTGCCCAACCCAGATAAGCATCCTCATCCAGATTGATGGCAATCAGACCAGAAGTTCGTACATTTGCAAATTGCGATAATTGAACTCGTTTCACTCGACCATTACTGGTAGCGAGGAAACAATGTTTCGCATCTTTAAAATCAGGAACAACAACCGTTGCAGTTACGTGTTCATTCGCTTTCATCGCCAGTACATTCATAATTGAAATACCGCGATCTGTTCTCCCTCCCCTCGGAATTCGGAACGCCTTCTCAGAATACACCTTGCCCTGGTCAGTGAAGAACAGCACTGTCTCCAGTGTACGCGCTGAGAACATCATTATCACTTCGTCCTCTTCACGCATTCCCTGGCCTTTCACACCCACACGGCCTCGGGCCTGTGTACGGTAGGTTGAAGGTTTCAGGCGCTTGATATATCCTTTTTCAGTGATGTTGATCAACATCGCTTCATCTGCGATTAAATCTTCATCATTCAAATCTATATCTGCATCTAAATCAATCACAGTGCGGCGTTCATCACCATATTTCTCCCGAACGTCAATCAAATCTTCTTTGATGAGCACTAATACCTTTTTGGGATGACTCAGCAAGTCTTCAAGATAATGAATGGTGTCCATGATCTCTTTATACTCAGTTTCGATCTTCATGCGTTCCAACGCAGCCAATCGCCGCAATTGCATATCAAGAATTGCTCGCGCCTGCACCTCGGTTAACTCAAACTTCTCCATCAAACGGGTCCGTGCTACCTCAGCATCGGGTGACTGCCGGATGGTATCGATCACATCGTCCAGATGTGCTAGAGCTTTGAGCAACCCTTCCAAAATATGTGCACGCTTCTGAGCCTTATCAAGATCAAACCGAATTCGACGGGTAACTACATCAATTCGGTGTTCGATGTATATTTTTAAAGAACGCCGTAAAGAGAGTACTCTTGGTTCTCCATTCACCAGCGCCAACATCTGTACCGCAAAAGTACTTTGGAGTGGGGTGAACTTCAATAGCTGGTTACGCACCTGCATCGGCTGGGCGCCACGCTTTAATTCAATCACCACTCGCATCCCATCACGGTCTGACTCATCGCGCAAGTCTGAGATTGCAGTAATACGGCCTTTGCGTACCAGCATGGCAATACGTTCAATCAAGTTTGCTTTATTCAACTGATAAGGAATCTCACGAATTATAAGGCGGAAACGAGCATTTCGCATTTCTTCAATTTCGACTTTACCTCGTACGGTGAGCTTTCCTCGACCAGTGGCATAAGCTCGTTTAATTTCTTCACGTCCCATGATAATTCCACCAGTGGGGAAATCTGGGCCCTTGATAAATTCCATCAACTCTTGAACTGAAATTTCATCAACCGTTTCATAGTGGTCTATCATGTAAACCAATGCATCAACCAGCTCGTTCAAGTTATGGGGTGGAATATTGGTTGCCATACCAACAGCAATACCGGAGGTGCCATTCAGGAGCAATCCGGGCAAACGTGAAGGCAGCACTGAAGGTTCCTTGAGAGAGTTATCAAAGTTGTCAGCCCAATCAATGGTTTCTTTATTAATGTCCACCAGCATTTCTTCTGCCATCTTGTCCATGCGCGCTTCAGTATAACGCATCGCTGCTGATGAATCGCCATCAATGGAGCCAAAGTTTCCCTGACCATCCACAAAAGGATAGCGCATGGAAAAATCCTGCGACATACGTGCCATCGTTTCGTAAATAGCGGCATCACCATGGGGATGATACTTACCCATCACTTCACCCACAATACGGGCCGATTTCTTGTGTGTGCCCGAAGAACGAACACCCATATCCCACATCCCCCACAGGATTCGGCGGTGAACAGGTTTCAGTCCATCTCGAGCATCCGGAATAGCACGTGAGACAATGACGCTCATTGCATAATCCAGGAAAGCGCTGCGCATTTCTTTATTGATATCGATGCTCTGAATAGTTCCAGCGTTATTGTCGTTTTCGATACTTTCTATGTTATTTTCCATGGTCATTCTTTCTTCCAGATTACATCAGTTAATTTCTCTCTGCTTATAACAACCTGATTCCCAAGTCTGACAGCAAAGGCAATCCGCTTCCGTTTTGGGCGCGGAATTACGTATTTATGTAATCTCCCGCATATCAAATTAAATTTCATCATTTACCGCATGAAAACCGCTCAACTCAAAGGGAAATTTCTTCATTTCCATCCGTTCAAGACAGCATAATGATGCTTGTAACACAGGTTTAATTATACCGCAGAATAGGTGAAAATCCAGAAAAGATTTCCTTTCTCTACTCGCTCTAACAGGGCTCTTTCTTTTATTTAAATGCTGTAAGATATTTCTAAATTCTAGGGTGCAGCTCCCCTGTTTCGTTTCTGAAGGAACTGGTCTGCTGACGGACCTAACATAAGGTGAAGAAGATAATCCTTCTCATCTTTCACAAAATCTGGTCTTTCAATATCCTCCAGCACTGGCAGTAAGTATGAAGCTGGACGATACTTTTTCAAGCTCTGTCCATCCTCAAGTACCATTTCAACAAGAGCAGGATTCGGAGGTATAGGCGTTTTTCCAAACTCACCTCTCAAAAGCATTTTGAATTCTTCTGAGATAAAAGAATACCGCTGGCCTGTAATGATATTGAATACCGCCTGAGAACCTACAATCTGGCTGGTGGGTGTCACCAATGGCACATAACCTACATCACGCCTCACAATAGGAATTTCTGCCATTACCTCAGGTAAAATATCGGGCTGTCTCATTTCAAGTAATTGATTTTGCAGATTGCTGAGCATTCCCCCAGGCACCTGTGATTCAAAGATACGGTTATCATGTTCCGGATATCCCATGTCTAACAATAAGGAACGAGTAAGATCCAGAGCTTTTTCGAGAGTTTCTCGATCTATTCCCTCTTCCAGCACATTCAAAATTGCATCAACCTTTTCTCTGTCGATATCTGCCGGGTTAACGGGGCGATAATATTTACCATAATACGGTATAAAATCCGAGAGGTCATCAAACACGCTAAATAGAGTCGATTGAGCGTTTAATATTGCTTCAATATTTAGTCCATGATCCAGGCCAAGTGCCTCTGCAAAAACCACAAGTACTTCAATCGGAGGATGCGAGCTGCCCCCCGCAAAAGGTGTGATCGCCGAGTCGATCTGATCAATCCCTTCACGCATGGCAATGATGGCATTCAGAGTGCCTACCCCTGCCGTATCATGCGTATGGAGCACAATCGGGACATCAGTGGCCGCTTTGAGCGCACGAAAAAGCTCAACCGCATCCCATGGATAGAGAATGCCAGCCATATCCTTAATCGCAATCTGTTCTGCGCCCTCATCCAGCAGCTTCCTGGCATACTGAACATAATATTCAGTCGTGTGCACCGGGCTGGTGGTATAGGATAATGCAGCTTCGGCTTTTCCGCCAAAGGTGCGCACAGCCAGCAGCGAGGTCTGCAAATTGCGCCAATCGTTCAAAGCATCAAAAACGCGGAATTCTCCGACCCCTTCACGGATGGCAGTCTTAATAAATTCAATCACCAGATCATCCGAGAAAGGCTGGTAGGCAAACAGGTTCTGTCCTCGCAAGAGAGCCCTGATAGGCACTTTGCCTTTTGTAATCGCGTAAAAGGTTTCAAGCCGCTGCCACGGATTTTCATCCAGAAAACGAACACAACTATCTAAAATAGCGCCGCCCCACAACTCGAGGGAAGAATAACCCGCCTCCACAATATACGGCAGTGCTGACATAGCCTGTTCAGTACTCATCCTTGTTGCGGCTATACTTTGCTGTCCATCACGTAAAGTTACGTCATTGAATCGTATTATTCCAGCCATGATTCCTTTTATGGGCAAGAAAAGAATGTTCCCATTCTGCTTCTGGAACATCCTCCCCGCGATTTCTTTTAATGCAGATTATAACACGATCAAATTTACTGGATAACATGACCGGTTTGTTGATAATAACAGAGTTCAAAATTCAATTGAGTGTCCATAAACTCTATAGAAGAAACCTGTGCACATTTTACGCTGCCCGAATCACGCCCGCGTCATTTGCCATCTCCAATTTCTGACCAGGTTCTAAACGCAAGAAGTCGTCCTGCGCCCAATCCCCATACAGCAATTGCTTGATCAAAATTAAATTTGCTGCCACCTGATCAAACCGCCAATCATTATCCTTAGCATCATTTCTCGCCTGGCTTTCCGCCGCAGTACTCTGATAAAAATCATAAGCCAGGTACGCTGCACGGTTATAATGCTGCTGCCAGCCACCCATCACTTCGATTAAATAATCCGCATTTTCTCTACCGTATTTTTTAACCATTCCATCGTAGTTCGAACCGCCTGCATCAACAGTCTCAGCTCCCAACGACATTCCCTGATTGGAATCTGAATTACGCTCGATATAATCCGCCGAATACCAATAGGTGCCGGTATTCTCCTCGAATTCAGTTTGATAGCGACTTCTTGAGCCCAGGAATAATGTGATGCAATCATGGGCACGGGGAATGACCACCGGCAACCCGGCTGGCGCAATAATACCTTCCAGAGCCTTCCCGCAAAGACCGTAGCCCATCACAATTGCATCGTAGTCCCCCACCTCGACAGCATCTAGCCGCTCCTGCAATGTTTTATTTAATTCTTCAGGTTCATTATGCAAACCGATTTCAAATAATTCCACATCAATAATATGAGGAGAAGTCGCTGCAAAGCGATAAACAATTCGCGCTAACGCTTTGCAAGAAAGGCATTTAATTTTCATAGCTCACCTATTTTTCAACAATGCCGCTATTGTATCACAGGAAAAAGAATAACTATGTGCATGAATTAATTATTTGGGCAGTCGCTTTAAAAAGGTAAACATCACAAATAACGGTATCGCTCCAGTATTTCCGATGCTCATTGCCTGCTGTAGAGAGGTTTTCTTTTTTGGGAAGCCAAGAGGGTTCTTTTCGGGGACTATGTCTCCGAAAAGAACCCCTCAGTTCATCAGGCGTCATTGAGAAAGAAGGGTTTGGTTCCGCACAATTGTGTATGCAAAACAATCTTGAACGAGGATGTTCTGTTTTTTTCGAACATCCCCATTCAACAAGCCCGTTTTGCCTTATGAGCAAATCCTTTCCCAAATACGATTGCCTTGAATTATTTATCGACAATAAAAAAATACCGCCTCTACCAACGCAAATTTATACTATAATCAAACTAAGAAAAAATGAATCTCTTTGAATCCGGAAAATAAAACTGGTTTCGGTTCCCCCTTATTAAAAATAATTCAAAACAATCGAAAGCCCCCCTTTGGAGGAAAAATGAATCTTCAGCCGGGCACCATCCTGCACAACCGCTACAAGATCACCCGAATTCTCGGTCAAGGCGGTATGGGTGCGGTCTATCAAGCACATGACATTTCATTGATTGTAGACGTAGCCATCAAAGTTA
>CAZQSG010000022.1:14592-28597 GCA_964595925.1 uncultured Anaerolineaceae bacterium
AGCCGTAGCGAAGGAAGCACTTCCCAATTCATGCGTGAAGCCCAGATGTTGGCCAAACTTCGTCATCCTAACCTTCCTCGCGTTATTGAATATTTTACCGACCAGGGCAATGAATTTCTCGTCATGGATTACATCCCCGGCGATGACCTGAAAAAATTGGTGAAAAACCAGGGTACTCAGCCACTACCAAAAGTGCTCGATTGGGCCGAACAACTCGGTGACGCTCTCACCTATCTGCACAATCAGACCCCGCCGATTTTCCACCGTGACATCAAACCGGATAATGTGAAAATCACTCCTCAGGGACAGGCTGTTCTGGTAGACTTTGGCATTGCCAAAGCCGCTTACAGCAATCAACAGACTCAATTGGGTGCTCGTGGCTACACCCCGGGTTACGCACCACCAGAGCAATATGGCGGTGGACGAACGGGTTCTTACACCGATCAATATGGACTTGCGGCCACCATCTATTTCCTGCTGACAGGTAAAAAACCGCTCGACAGTGTTTCCCGCGTCGTAGACAAAAAAGCCATGCCCACGGTAATCACTTATAACCAGACAATTCCGCTACATGTCAGCAAGAGTATTGATCAGGCCTTGAAGCTTGACCCGAATGAACGATATCCATCTGTTGCAGTCTTCATCAACACACTCACAGGAAAGAATGCAGGCTCTTTCGCCGCAACTGCCAGAGCTCCGCTCAATCAAGAAAACGCAACGATGACAGCCATTAATTCCCAGCCGCTGCCGCCCGCCAGCTTTCAACAGCAGCAATCAACGGCACAAGCTTTCCCCAGTACGCAACCTTCCTATCCTGACGCACAATCACTACCTTCTGAACCTCGCACAAGAAAGAAAAAAAACCCAATCGCTGCAATTCTTGGCATCGGTTTTGGGTTGCTGGTTGTATTGGTCATTGGCGTACTTGGTGTACTTTATCTAACCGGAAATTTATTCCAGCCCTCCCCGACACCAGATATAGCCCTGGCAATGGCGCAGACAATGACAGCTTCTGCACCCCTGGCGAAAGAAACAGAAGATAACCTGACCTCCACAGAAATTCCAACGAACACCCCTGAACCGACCATCACCCTCACAGAAACTCAGATTCCAACCCCAACGCTAACGAACACCCCCGCTCCAACCAGCACACCTACACCAATAGCGGTTGGTCAACTCGTTTTCATCAGTGATCGTGGCGGAGATGGAAACCAGATATGGATGATGGATGTCGGTATGGATGTCATGGGGAATCTGGTTTCCTCCGTTCAACAGCTCACCTTCGATAGTGGCGATAAAAGCTATCCAGCCTGGTCACAAGATGGACGTTATCTGGTTTATTCAGCCCCGGGGGCTTCTGCCACTGACGGGCTTGATCTCTATCGCCTGGATATGTCTCAAGAGAATCCCTCTCCCTTCCAGCTCACAGCCCGCCGTGGAGACGATATTGAGGCATCTTTCTCAGCAGATGGTATCACGATTGCTTTCGATAACAATGGGCGTGATGACGGCGGCCGTCAACTCCGCTTCATCAATGTTGATGGCACCAATGATGTTCGTGTCAGCTTAGATTTCTTCGAGTATGCGGCTGTTTGGGATTCTTCTGCTGCCAGCAAATATTATTTCGTCTTGCTGGGAACCGGCCATAAAACTCTTTATTGGCGCAATGTTGGAGACGACCAGGCTGACGTAAACCCATTCGACCGCTCTTCCTTCTTTGGACGACTTGGAGAAGTCAATGAACCTGCCCTGTCTCCTGACGGAAATTATTTCGCTTATACACAGGAAAATGGCAGTCGCACCAACATCTATCTTGTCGATGCCCACACAGGCGGTGCAGATGTTTTCCAGCTCACAAGCAGCAATTCTGATGGAATGGCCAGCTTCTCTGCTGATTCTTCCTGGATTGCCTTCACATCTGAACGAGATGGAAATTCAGAAATCTACATTATGGACCTGACCGGACAGCAACTTACCAACTTAAGCAATAACAGCGGCGTAGATAAACATCCAGCATGGCTGCCCGTGCAGTAAATAAATTAAATAACCTCGTTGAAGTATAAAAATAGTTGTTCCAGCCGGAACAACTATTTTTTATTACATCCTCAATAAGGCAAATCTATTCAATGCCCACCGTTGGATTGATCGGGCTTTCATCCACGGAATGCACATGTGGATGATAATCAACTTTTTGTTCTTTCTTAATTGAATACATTAAATTATCCAATCGATTCAGAGCTTCTCTATCATATTCTCGATATCTGCAAAAATCACAAACCCAGGAGGGAAATTCAGGAACAGTAATCAGCTCATTATTCAACCAGGTAAAGTAGGTTAAATATTTCTGTTTCAAAACTCCAACCTGACACTGAGGGCATTTGGTTGCTTTACTTTGTTTTTTAAGAGTATCCATTCGCTAGCCAGATATTTCTTTCATAATTTTCACACCAGCGCTGGCGCCCAGTCGAGTAGCGCCTGCTTCCAACATAGCTTTTGAATCTGCCAGTGTTCGGACACCACCCGCAGCCTTAACGCCCATCTCTGAACCAACCACTGCACGCATCAGCCGAATATCGTCCACAGTTGCACCGCCTTTATTGAAGCCTGTTGAAGTCTTCACAAAATCAGCGCCTGCTTCTTTTGCAATCAAACAGCTAATAATCTTTTCCTTCTCAGTCAGTAAACAATTTTCAAAAATGACTTTTAGAATTGCACCATGCGTATGACATACACCCGCCACAGCGCGCACATCATCTAATACAGCCTGATACTCTCCACTTTTAAGAAGCCCAATTGCCTGAACCATATCAATTTCAACGGCCCCAGCATCAATCGCTTCTTTGGCTTCCATGGCTTTTACTTTTCCAGGATCAGCACCCAGAGGAAAACCAACCACAGTGCAGACGTCCACCCCGCTGCCCTGCAAATGGTGATAGGCCTGAGAAACAAAGATAGGATTAATACACACTGAAGCAAAACCGTAGGTTCGGGCATCTTCACATAAACCATCAATTTGTGTCAAGGTTGCTTCTGGCTTTAGAAGCGTATGGTCGATGAATTTTGCAAAGGAGCCATCCTCTTTATAATAAGTTGCAACTGCTTCAGGAAGTTGTTTTTCGTATTCTTCTGCCAGGTTCAGTAATGCTTTCAGTTCCATATTTTCCTCTCAGTTATTTGCTGAAACAATATCTGTTCGATTTAAGATTTCAAACTCGTCCAAAGGCCAATAGATCAAAAAAGCCCTGCCAAAAACATTTTCAAAGGGCACAAATCCCCATTCATGCGAATCAGAGGAATGATTTCGATTGTCACCCAATACAAACAAGGCACTTTCTGGAACCACCCAGGTGCCTGTATACGCCGGTGGTTCTTTGATATAGGGTTCGTTGACTATGATTCCATTCACATAAACACTGCCATTTTGCACTTCAACAACATCACCGGCCAACCCGACCACACGTTTAATATAATCCTCCGCGGGATTATTGGGGTAATGAAACACGATCACATCCCCGCGTGAATACGTATCCTTTCTATACGCAAATTTTGAAACCATTATCAATTCATTTGGTTTAATCGTATCCATCATACTGATACTTTCAACCTGCACCCGGCCAATCATTGCATCAATCCCAAAATATAAAACCAGGGTAATTACAATCATTTGTAGTAATTCCCATAGAAAGTGACGAAGTTTTTTCCAGGCCGAAACTGCTCCCGCCTGTTGTTCATTCAACAATGGAGCAGAGTTTTCTTCACTTCTAACAGCCTGGTTTCTTTCAGAATCGAACAACAATAACCTCCTGGCATGATTTCAACCCAATTATACCCCTCTCAGAAAAGATGCACAAAGACAACAGTGTTAAGGGTTTGTAAAATTCTAAATTTAACCAGTTCAGGTAGACATTAAAAAAATGACAAACCCTATCAATACCTTATTTAACTGGCCTTTAATATAATTCGAATTGGCGTACCTAGATATGGATATTCGCGCCGAATCTGATTTTCCATATAACGCAAATAGGAGAAATGCGCTAATTTTGGTTCATTCACATGCAGCATAAAAGTCGGAGGATCCTCCCGTACTTGATTTGCATAATAAATGTTCAATGGCCTTCCCGTACCAGACCGCGGTGGATGAGCATCAACCGCCTTACGAATAATGCGGTTAAGGTGCCCTGTGCCAATCCAATTATGCCGCTCTTCTTCCACTTGAAGTGCGGTAGGCAATACCTGGTGAACACGCTGACCCATTTTTGCGGAGATGAATAACAGAGGAACATAACTGAGAAAATTTAATTCTGAGCGGATCTTTTCTGTATGCTCCAGCATTGTATAACTGTCTTTCTCAATCGCATCCCATTTATTTACGACAACGATAACACTTTTCCATTCTTCCAGAATAAATCCTGCCACATGTGCATCCTGAGCGAGTACCCCTGTCGTAGCATCAATCAATAATAATGCCACATCCGCTCTCTCGATAGCGCGCAACGAACGAATAACACTGTACTTCTCAACACCGCGTTCAATCCGCCCACGCCGTCGAATACCGGCAGTGTCGATTAACGTAATCGGCAACCCATTAAATTTAATGGGAGTATCCACTGCGTCGCGCGTCGTACCTGGAATAGGGCTCACGATTGATCGTTCCTTCCCAACAATCTTATTCAACAAGGTTGATTTGCCGACATTTGGGCGCCCTACGATCGCAATCTTGACGGAGTTATCTTCCGGTTCTTCAATAGAAGGTGGAAATGATTCTACGATAGCGTCCAACAGATCGCCTGTTGCCTTACCTTGCATGGCAGAAATCGGAAATGGATCGCCCATTCCGAGTTCATAGAATTGATATGCTTCCGCCATCATATTTATATTATCAGCCTTATTCACCACCAACAGTATTGGTGGAAAAAGTTTTCCACCTACTTTTTTCTGGCTTGTCCGCAGTAAATTTGCCACCTCAATATCCGCAGGTGTCACCCCGGCATGCACATCAACCAGAAAACAAATCACGTCTGCTTCAGTAATGGCAATTTCAACCTGTGAACGAATATCTTCAATAAATTCGGCAGAACCAATAGAAAGAACTGAACGGCTCGAATGGGCTGTGGGGTCCAGTCCTCCTGTATCAACGATGTAAAACTCTTTGCCAGTCCATTCAGTGAGCGTATATAACCTATCGCGAGTTGTGCCGGGCACTTCATCAACGATAGCCAATTTCTCGCCAGATAATCGGTTAAACAACGTACTTTTTCCGACATTCGGTCGGCCTACTAATGCAACAACAGGTTTTGACATAAATTTTTCCTTCTAAACTCCCCCTCACAGACAGTGAGCAGGAGAAATTTTCAGTGTCGATGGCTTCATAAAAACCGCTGCTAACAAAAAGTTATTTGAATTCAAAGCTTTATCTTCGGCGGTTATAACTACTTCTATCGATTCAGGCAGGACTGATTCAACTCGAAGACCGTCCACCAACACTTCAACTTGTGGTACTCGTTGGTAAACACCTTCTTCAACATCGGTCATGTCGATAAAAACTCTAACATCCGTTCCGCGCAAACTTTCTAGATCAGGTAACGGCCCCGAAAGAATCACATCAACCACTTCTGGTGACACAGTTGCTTCGAGGTTTTCACCCACACCAATCAATTCTACTTCCATATTATTTAATGTCAGACTGCTTTCAATGGCAGCGATGCCAACCTGCACCTGAACAAGATCTTCGCCAACGACAGAAACACCCATCGGCAGTGAAAGCGATAAAAAGACATCCAGATCATTCTTCGTTCCGGTAATATCGAGCGGCTCCGTTTCAACATATCCTGGTAAATCATCAACAAGTCTGGGGTTTGTAGAAAAGACCGTTACAACAGCAGGATAGGATGAAACATTACTCATCCGATAACCTTCTGCAAGCTGCCCAGACACCACGACTTTGACAACCAGGTTGCGGTAACCACCCATTTGCGTTACAGGCTGTGTTACTGTCACCTCGGCTGGTTCCAAATCAACTTCATTAATCATTCGACCTTCTTCATCAAAGGCACGTAATGGCAGTGTTCTGATAAAGGTCTGCGAAACGCCATCCACATCAAGAGTTGCACTTACATGATCAACTTGCTGAACTTGTGTGGAAGGCCCTTTAACCAGCACCTCTGCTTCACTCAAACTAGAAGTTTCCAATTCAAATCCAGTTGCGGGTGTTCCGATAGCTTCTAATTTGATCGAAAGAGGTTGCTCAAGATAAGAATCCAGGGTTAGTTTCACCGTCTGTTGAGAAATTGTTTCGATTCGAACAGGTGAAATATCAACATATACCTCTGTCGTTACATAATGGTCCCCAATACCCAGGCCCTTCAGGTCAATCTTCGCCGAAATCAAGCTAGAATTTCGATTAAGTTTATTCCAGATAGAACTAGGCGCACTCAATTCAACAGTCGTTGTCGTCGGGTTCATACTCACCAATATCAAATTTTCATCCAACCCGACAACTTCGATCGGAATTGCTCCCGGGTACATGCGTTCTTCATTTGGATCTCCGGCTGTTACAGCCAGCATCCAGACAATAACCGCAAGGACAAATGCTAACAGGAACGTGGGGAAATATTTTACAAACAGTTTCACAATCCTCATTATTGTTTCAATCCTTCCTGTGAATGCAAGTCAGCATCTTCTTCCAAAAAGAGGCTTTTCAGAAAACCTATGAAAGAACGTCGGCCCAGTTCAGGGTTGTAATAATTCCGCAGTTCATTCTCAAGGTCTTCAAAACTTACACCATGATCCAATTGTCCACCTTTCGCAATCGAAATAGAACCCGTTTCTTCAGAGACGACGACTACCAGAGCGTCACTTTCCTCTGAAATTCCCAGAGATGCTCGATGGCGTAGCCCCATTTCACGATCAGGAGAATCATTCAGTACACCGCTGGAAGAAAGAGGAAGCACGCAGGAGCCAGCGACAACGACTTCCCGATCAATGATTACAGCGCCATCATGCAAGGGAGTGTTAGGATAAAAGATTTGCAGCAAAATTTCTGCTGTTACTATGGCATCCATCTGTACACCGGTTTCTGCGTATTGATTTAATAGATCATTCCGCTGAAAAACGATCAGAGCACCATGTTTACGATTCGAAAGTCGACGGATGGCAGTCATTATGGCGTTTACAGTGTTTAGACTTCTTTCCTCGATACTGGTCGATGAAGTTTTCGCCAATAACGTTTTCCCGCTGGTACGGCCTAATCGCTCCAAACCACGCCGAATTTCTGGCGCAAATATCACTGGTATTGCAAACAACAATGCGGGCATGGTGGTCACAACCAGCCAGGAAAAGGCAGGTAGGTTAACAATCTGCGTGAGCACAAGCAACCCAACCATCAATAATATCATCCCCCGCATCAGCATCATTGCTTTTGTACCTCGAATCATCACCAGCAACACAAAGAAAATGAGTGTCACCAGGAAGATGTCAAAAACACTCGTCCAGGCAAGACGTTCAAAGATAAAGATGATCTCTTCTATAAACTTTAACACAATATCATATCTCGATTCATTCTAAAGCGGCCGCAGCACGCGTTGGGTTCGCAACGGTTTCAGATAAAATTCACCGCCATCTGGCATGACTTCCTGTGCAGCTTCCAGCCATGAATTTGCTTCCAAACTGCTGACAACCCGTTTTTCATAACCTAATTTCTTTAAGATGTCACCAGAAAGTTTCTCATCATTTTCAAAAACCATGCAGGCTTCTGCCTGTAGCAATTTCGACTCTTCTTCCACCTTCTTAAATAAAATCCGGATAGCTGTATCTGAAAAAACTTCTGGACGCAGCTTCACCTCAAACACTCGAGTTATCAGATTATCGACCTGCCAACTTAACAAACCAGCCACTTGCTCTGTATCGCTTTCCTTTAACAACATATAAGCTTTTTCACCAAAAGATTCCATAATGTCCTCGTGAGAATACGTTTTCCCATTCTCAGATATTCCAGTTAATAATTGCGCAATTTTACTGGTTTCTTTGGGTGTTGCGCGAAACGCCTCTAGCCGGTTGGCTGTCAATTCTTCCTGAGAGCTTATTTTCTTTGTTGTTGCAGCTACCGCAGTTTCTTTTGGCCGGATATTCGCCGGAATTCTGTTCCATGCTTTGTAGACTTGCTTCCAAACTTTTTCAAAACTACCATTATTCATAATGACAGTATCAGCTTTACTCATTTTTCCTGTCTGGCTGCTTTGTGCTCGAATACGAGACCGCGCTTCATTAACAGTCATTTTTCGGCGTTCTACCAACCGTTCAACCTGAATCTCTTCGGGAGTATAAGATACCCAGACAGTATCACATCGACCAGCCAAACCACCTTCAAACAGTTTAATAGCTTCAATCACTACCACCTGATGTTGCGTGCGCTGAATTAAAAGTTCAACAGCACGATTAACCAACGGATGAATAATATCTTCCAGGGCCTTGAGCGCAACCGGATCCCTAAATACAATTTTCGCAAGTCTTGCTCGTTCGATTTGTCCTTCACTATTTATAATCCATCGACCAAATTGTTTAATAACCGGTTGATAACCAGGTGCGTCTTGTGCAATCGCACGATGACCCAATACATCAGCATCAATACCATAAGCGCCAAGATGGCCCAGCATGCGCCGCACCACACTCTTCCCTGTCCCGATATTTCCTGTCAGTCCGATAATATATTTTTCTTTGGTTCCGCTCATAGCTGATTCAAAGGATACCTTTGCCTGAAAAAACTCAAACAATTGCTTCTATTTACAACAGAATACAACTACTATCTATTATAATTGAAAATCATAAAAAACCACTCGAAACCAACGAAGCATATACCAAACAATGGAACAATGGAAAGCAAAAATTCACTTACCGTATAAAAAGCTGACATCAATTCATATTCCATCCCCTCCCATCAATTCTACATAACTCGCCAGTTCTTGAATGAAACTCAGTGGAGGTCATGCTGAGTTTCATTCAAGAGGCCTCAAATATGGGTGCAATGCGCTTTGCATGATTACTAAAAAACGTTCCCTGATGACATGCTACGCAATTTGCCACCCACAACATACGCCCTACCCAGAAAGTGTCCATCTCACCCGCAAAACGCGCCGGCCAGGCTAAAGGGATTCATACCCAGCACGAAACTGCGCCAATAATGGTTCATATGACTTTGTTTCTACATCAATCATTAAATCCTGCATCGCCATAGCGCTATCGCGCAAAATGCGCCCACGTTGAGTTATTCCTTCCAATCTTTCATTATAAGGCTCCTTCTTCCTTTTAATACATGCGCTTTATTATACAACTGCTTGTTTCTTTTTCTGATTTGTGTGAAAATATTAAAAATAATTTAAATCAATCCCTCAACAATCCTTCCTTGATTTCAAAACATCATCCGGGAACTTTTCCTCGCTCTACAACGTTTAATGGTTGTGCAATAAAACTATAGAATCAAACCACAGGAAGAAATTTTTTCTGTGAAAGAAGGAAAAGATGAAAAATACCTTACTCGCAATATTTGTCGTGCTGCTGCTCATCCTTACCGCTTGCGGCTGCTTCCCCATTGAACCGTCAGTAACAGAAGAGAATCCTGTTGAACAACCAACGGATGAGCCTCAGAAAGAATCAACTCAAGAAACCCAGCCAGCCAGTGATACTGCCTACCTCGTATCGAAGATGGACAGACTGACAGCACCCCCACTCTCTGACCCTGTCACCACAAACCAGATCACTGGAAACAATCAATTTGCTTTTGATCTCTACCAGCAATTGCTGGCTGATCCTGAACTAAGTACAACCAACCTTTTCTACTCTCCTTATTCCATTAGTTCAGCCCTCGCCATGACCTATGCCGGTGCTCACAGTGAGACCGAAATACAGATGGAGGAAACCCTGAATTATCGCGGTCAAACTGACACGCACGAGGCTTTTAATGCGCTCAACCAATATTTTGAAAAGCTAAATACCATCACAGCTGAATCGGAATGGGAAGATTTTTCACTGCACATCAACAACGCCCTGTGGGGTGACCAGACCTATAACATCCAGTCCGAATATCTTGACACTCTGGCAAAATATTACGGAGCAGGTTATTTTGCAACGGATTTCATCTACAACCCTGAAAATTCCCGTATGCAGATCAATGATTGGGTCAGTGAGAAGACCAATGAAAAAATCCAGGATTTGCTGGCGCCTGGCACTATCAATAGCGCCACCCGTGTGGTATTAACCAACACTATTTATTTCATCGCTTCGTGGGTAAACGAATTTGATGAGATGAACACGAGGGATGAACCTTTCACACTACTCGACGGAAGTACAGTTCAAGTGCCAACGATGATGACGAATGATCAATATCTTTATAGCGCACGTGACGGTTATCAGATGATTGAACTCCCTTATAATGGCTATCAGGTTTCAATGTTTGTGATTTTGCCAGAAGAAGGAAGTTTTGAACAATTCGAGAGCTTGTTGACCGCAGAAAAATTCAGTGAGATGCGTGAATCCTTAACATCTGAAAGCGTAGACCTTTACATGCCCAAATTCCACGCTGAATCTTCCTTCTCAGTCAATGACATGCTCGCTTCTCTCGGCATGACAGATGCCTTTGACCCGGATTCTGCTGATTTTTCAGGCATCTCTGGCAGCAGAGACTTGTTCATCAGCAATATCATTCACAAAGCCATTGTTGATCTGGATGAGGAAGGCACTGAAGCTGCAGCTGCAACAGCCGTCATAATGGAACTTACATCTGCCATGCCGGTAGAAGAAACCATCGAACTCCGGCTCGATTCCCCCTTCATCTATGCCATCGTGAACCCTGAAAGCGGGTCCATTCTCTTCATGGGACGCATGCTCAACCCGCAAGAATAAATAATATGTAGTATACAGTCAATAAAATGACACTCGGTATATGTATGCCGAGTGTCATTCAAAAACAGGAGCAGTATTAGCAAATTGCTAACAAGAATTCCAACAGCCTGCTATTCAAACCGAAGGGTCACGATCTGCTTGGGCAGCAGCGCCCATTCAAATGAACCGCCTTCAACCACCTGCGTATCACCGATTGGTTCACTGAGCAGATTGACTGGCCACCCACTTTGATAGCTACTGCCATCTCCAAATTTGATCTTTACATCTTGTTTTTTGGATGTTGGATTGAAAAGACGCATTTCAAAATATTCTCCCACCATACTTGCGCTGGAAAGCACGGCCTTCCCCTCTAAAGAGAAGAAACTGCCTTCTGCTGGCAGAGGTTGAGAGGGATCAATCTCTCTTTCATATGACAGCTGCCGCACTTTTTCCGAATCCATCTGAACAGTGGTTAAACCATTGGTCTGTTGCTGCGCCAGCGTGAACAACTTGCACTTATTTAATTTGCCGTTCAAAGGCATAAGATACTGTTTCACTATAATTTTGCCCAGCATGAGCCCATCCGGCTCGCCTTCTGTTCCAACCGTGCGGTGGGTGGAGCGGAATAAAGTAATTGCAATAGGCCGATCTGGCAAATCGAGTACAGCACTTTCTAATTGACCCGCACTGATCACTGCCAAACCGCCCCGTTTTGAAGTGACAACAGTCCAGCTTTGCTGCGGTTTGGTTTCCACCTCCAACTCACGATAGAGATGATTATCTTCCCGTAAAGCAATCGGACGAGTTACGGCATCAAATTGTGAGTCAGCCCAATAGGATTTTGCCTTCAAAGCACCTGAAGGATACATGACCCTCATCCGATGATCTTCAGCCGTATTTTCAATCGTATGTACTATATCCAGATAGTCTTGACCCGGACGAAGACTGAGAATGCTTTCAATAACAACTGTTTTCCGTTCCTTACTGCGGCGCATGTCGGAATAATCAAAATGGGCAGGCACTTCAAACATCCGACGGACTCGGAATTGTGTTAAAGCGAAGCCATCTGTAATCCTGGCAATCTCTACTTTGTTACCAACCCCAGTCAGGACTTCATCATTTGCAGCCACTCCATGATACCAGCCATCCCCTATATCTGCACAATCTTCAAACTGCATCAAATCAAAATACGTCCTACCATTACGTTTATCCATCATTGATAAGGTACCGTCATTCTCAATAACAACGTGGAATATCTCATTTTCCATACTGCAATCGCTGCTCGCCATACCCGGACTGAGATCATACCTCGTTATCGCTTTTGGCGCTTCTTTAACCATCAACATTGTGTAGCCCATTGCAGGAACTGTCAGAGTTGCGGCCACTGTCACAGACTGCTGACGCAGCTTGTGCTGCGCTCGCAAGGGATTTTCCAATCGCTGTCCAACACGCTGATAGGGTAATTCTGTTCCTTCCGCATCATAGATTCTGAAGGCTGGTTTGGGTTCAAACCCAAAGAACTCATTGAACGTAGCCCAATCACCGGGGAAGGTCAATTCCATCTCTGTTACACCCTCAAAAACCTGCGGCTGAGGATTGAAGACACCTACACGCAATTCTCTTTCACTAATATCACCAGTCACGCTGGCTGTGATGGCCTGGAGGGCTTCCAATTTCACCCGCTCTGCAATCCCGCGGCTCTGATCATAGCGGAACATCATATCCCGATGCACCTGATCAATCGAACAGCCATCAATTGAATCATGCGGGTGATTTTTGATTAACCACTTCCACGCAACATTCAAAAAACCTGCTGGATATTCCCGGTCGAGTACGTTATTTGCCAGAACACTGAAAGGTTCAGCCCAATGGGTAAGTTTGTTCTCGCAATCCCAATTGGCTTGCTTGTGCCATATCCGACTGGAAAGCACGCCCGGAATTAACCACTGCTGATCTTTCTCCGCAGCTTCAAATCCTGGTTCACGCAGTTCCCCCGTCAGCCTGGTGGTCACCTTCCCCAATTGGGCTTCAAGATCATCGAGATAATCGTCAAATGTACCATGCACAAAATGAAACTCGGATTCTTCCCCAAATTTCTCAATCATTACCTCATAAACCTGCTGATCCCATTCCTGGTGATCACAACCATCAAAAAGAAGAATGGTATCAATATCACCCGTCTCACGGCAAAACGCTATGAACTCATCCAGAGCTTTCTCACCCGCAGCCCGATCAAATCCATCTTTCGTGTTAAATTTACTGCGTACAGCTATTGCAAAAGAGCAATATCCCACATTTTCAAAACGATAAACCGGGATTTCAGTACCGTCTGCGCCCTGCCAGATCATATTTCTTTTTTGGATCTGGTTGGTGCCACGCCACAGAAAAGCTCCCCGTATACCAAACTGCTTGAAAATTTGCGGCATCTGGCTGTTATGACCGAAGATATCGCAAACGAAACCACCTTTTGATACCTCCGTACCAAATTGATGAGCGAGATCGTGCCCCAGACGTAAATTTCGAATCAAAGATTCTCCTGGTACAGTGAATTCATCCGGCATCACATACCAGGGACCAATTACAATCTTGCCAGCCTGGATATACTCCATCACCTGCTCGCGGCGCTCTGGACGAATTTCAAGATAATCTTCAATCGGGATCACCTGACCATCCAGCGTAAAAGGACCTTTGAGAGCACTATTTTCGATACCGATGATAATCCGATCAATCAAGCGCACCAGACGATAGCGGAAATCCTGAAAACTTGAGTACCATTCTCGATCCCAGTGCGTGCTGACAATATAATGCAGTTTTATTTTCTCCATGAGAAACTCCTTGTGAATCAATTATCTGGTTTAGTAAAGTTTATCATCTACCATCTATATGAAGAGAAAAAGGATTATATGAAAACAAAGATAGCAGGATTCGGGATGATGAAGTAATATCCATATTAGAAATGATTCAAATCTGTCTCTTTGATACAATATTCGGTATAATAGGATTTACGAAAAACCGTTGTAAACATAGCTGCACTGCAAATATATTGAAGGGCCCATAGCTCAGCGGTTAGAGCATCCGGCTCATAACCGGTTGGTCCCAGGTTCGAATCCTGGTGGGCCCATACAAAACTCTC
>CAZQSG010000023.1:0-12475 GCA_964595925.1 uncultured Anaerolineaceae bacterium
CTCTGGCTGGTCTTCTCCAGTATCTTGAGCTAACATACGGTCATATACAGCCAATCGATTTCTCTTTGGCAATCTCTTTTCAGGTAATTTGGGGATCAGTAATGCTAAAATATTACGGAAATTCTCCTCAAAAGCCTGTAAACTTTCTTGCTTTTTCAGAGCAGACTGCCAGGAACCCAAAGAGATCGTCCGCATCGCCCCAAGTATGGGTTTTACGGATGAGATATTCCCGAGTCTTGCCTGCACACGCTCAAAATCTTCAGCCATAAATCAGTAGGTCTCTATTCTTTCAATCGTCCAAATAAACACAATAGCCCCACCCACTCCCGTTACGACAGGAGCAGAACCGATAGAAAAACCGCCAGAACTTTCTCTTTGCGTCACAGCCACATCAACACGGCAGTTTTCACTAATCAACGCCAAGACACGATCTTCTTCATTATCATTCACAATAATAAACATGGTCAGTTGAGATTGGCGTAATACACCTCCCTCTGTTTCAGTAAAGGTTGCTGTAAAACCAGCATTGATTAATGCGTTAAGCACATATTCTGCTTCGTCTCGGGGCACAATTGCCATCATCATTTTTTTAGTCATCTATCCATTCCTTTCACCATTGAATTTGAGGAATTTCTGGTGAGTTAATAATGAACCATTTTTTCAACTTATCTGTTCTTCCGCCCATTTTTCGCGGAACTTTTCTATTCCTAATGTAATTTCTTCTTTAAGTTTTTCCGTTAACACCCCATCTTGATTGATCTCAACTTCGATTTGGGGTTCGTAACGATTGAAATAAGCATGCATCCCTTTTTCAAATTTCGTAATATCAACAACGGGAATATCATTCAAATACCCATTCACAGCAACAAACATCGAAAGAATCTGATCGCCAAGAGATAATGGCATATGTACATTCTGTTTTAATATTGCCTGCAGCCGCTGACCCGTTTCAATCTGGCGTTTCGTTGCTGAATCAACTTCCGTCCCAAAACGAGAGAACCGTGCAACTTCTTCATATTGCGCCAATTGCAGACGGACATCGCCAGAAAGTTCACGCATCGCTCTGGTTTGTGCAGCTCCACCAACACGGGAAACCGATTTACCGACATCTACGGCAGGTTTTATACCGCGATTGAATTGATCAGCGTCCAAAACGATCTGACCGTCGGTGATAGAAATCAAATTCGTTGGAATATATGCTGAAATATTTCCTCGCTGTGTAATCACAATCGGCAGAGCAGTAATCGATGCGCCATCCTTCACCTTACAGGCTCGCTCTAATAACCGGGAGTGGAGGTAGAAAATATCTCCCGGATAAGCTTCACGGCCTGGCGGGCGGCGCAGCAGCAAACTCAATTCGCGATAAGCATCAGCATGCTTGGTAAGATCATCATAAACAATCAATACATCACGTCCCATTTTGAGCAAGTACTCAGCGAGAGTACACCCTGCATAAGGAGCCAGATAACGCAAAGCAGGCGGGTCATCAGGACTGGACATGACAATTGTGGTGTATTTCATGGAATCATTCGCGCGTAAAGTTTCAAACACGTCCAATGTCGTCGATTTCTTCTGCCCAATCGCAACATAGATGCAATACACATCCTGCCCTTTTTGCGCCAGAATGGCATCCACGGCCACAGAAGTTTTACCTGTCTGACGATCCCCTACAATTAATTCGCGCTGTCCTTTGCCAATCGGCAATAAAGCATCAATATATTTGATTCCAGTTTGAAGGGGTTCATGTACGGGTTCTCGTTCTACAATACCTGGAGGCATACGCTCTAGCACCCAGTGGTCAGATGCAAAGACCGGCCCTCGCTCATCTAGCGGCTCTCCAAGTGGATTTAAAACTCGTCCGATCGCTTTTGGTCCAACTGGAATTCGCAGCTGCTCACCGACACTGGTTACCATATCCCCGCCGCTGATTCCCTCATCAGGCCCGAGTAAAATCACATCCAGGTGGTCATGATCTAAATTGAGAATCAGGCCTCGAACACCGGTAGAAAATTCAACCAGACCGTCGGTACGAACCTGTGGAAGACCGCTCAATGTAGCAACACCATTCCCAATATGCTGAACCGTTCCAACCTCTTTAAACTTCACATTTGAACTGACACGTGCCAGGTCGTCCTTCACCAATCGTGTTAATCCCTTTATGCGAGGATTTTGTTTTAATTTTTTTGCTTTTTCGTTTAATTGCTCTTGCAATCCAGCAAAAACCTGGTCATCTTTTTCAATGAGCAAGCGTTCACTGGCTTTCTCGCGCAGGACATTTATCCGAGAAAGATGCTTCTCATTTAAACGCGATTCACTCATTTGGCACCCAGTCATTTAACGTTTCGCGAACTTCATCCCTGAGATCATTAAGACGGGTAGCAATCGAATTTTCTACGATCATATCTCCAATACGAATTCGAGTTCCCATAATGAGGTCAGGATCTATCTCGATTTCTACACTCACATTGCGGTTTGCCAATGCACTGAAAGTACGGACAAGTAACCGCTGTTGATCTGGTGAAAGCTCATAGGCTGTTGCGACATAAACCGTTGGTTTGCGATCCCCCAGCGATTGCCGCAGGGTCTGTACCTGACGGATATTTCCGCGGCCTAAGTTCCAAAGTGTATCATTGATCTCACGAACAAAAATTTCATTAAGCTCGGATGGGGCTGCTTTTCCAATAACTTGTCCGCTCACATCAATAATCGTATCAAGAATTCGCTCATGATAATCACCCATCGATTTGCGTTGAATGTTCAGCGCCTCTGTCTGTGCTTCTTCAAGAATCTGTTCCGCCTCAAGTTTTGCTCGCTCCAGCATACGTTCGTGATTGAGCGCAATCTGATCCTCAGCTTTCTCAACGATTTCATTTACCGTATCGTCCACTTGAGAAAGTTGAGTGTCCAGCTCAATCTTCACTTGGTCAGCTTCTTGATTTTTTATCTTCAACTCTTCAACCAGAGCCTGTTTTTCTTTGGTGCGTTTTTCCACTGCGGCAACCACTCGCTTGAACAACAACTTCCAAAGTAAAAAAGCAAGGATTAAAAAGTTCAGGATTTCGTATACAATTGTTGGGATATTAATATCCAGCATTGTTCACTTCACTCTGTCCAAACGGACTAACTAAAGAAACGATCAAGAAGAGGGTTAGCAAAGATCAGAATCAACATGATCAAAAGCACATAAATTGCAGTTGATTCAAGAAGTGCCATAGAAATCAACATGGTTGAGCGAAGATCATTCGCAGCTTCAGGCTGTCTCGCCATGCCCTCCAATGCTTTTTGAGCAACTTTTCCTTCTGAAAGGGCAGGAATAGCTGTTCCTAAAACAATCCCTACACCAGCGACAATAATTGTGACAATAGTAATAACTACTTCAGATGTCATTTAAAAAAATACCTCCTAGAATATGTTTTTAGTCAAATTATGAACCATTAAGCTGATGCAAGATCAGCCGCCTCTTCTTCATCAGGAGCGATAACCGAAACACCTGATGCAATATACGTTGAGCTGAGTACTGTGAAAATATATGCCTGGATCAAGCCCGTTGCTGCACCATATACAGCCATGATAGACGGGGCAATTAAAGGAAACAGTGATAATAAAATTGCCACGATTAACTCGATACTGATCATATTTCCAAACAAACGCAGAGTCAAACTCAATGTTCGGGTTATCTGACTGAGAAATTCGAATGGAAGCAAAAATATCGGGTCAGATAACTCACGCAGAAATTTCTTTACCCCTTTCTTGCGGATGCCGAAGTAATAAACCGAGAAAAAGACTGTCAAAGCAAGTGCTATGGGAGTGTTCAAATCTCTCGCAGGATTCGAAATACCCGGAATCAGACTGAAAAGATTGGCCGCTGCTATGAAAATGGCAAGGGTTCCCAGAAAAGGTAGGTAAGGCATAGCATTCATTCCCATCGTCTGGCTTAATGAATCATTGAGAAAATCAACAATCATCTCAAGAGCAACGGGTGCCTTTTTCCCCAGATACCATGTTCCAAAAACAATAATCACCATTATCATCCAGGTAGAAGTTACTGTATCTGTTATTGGAATTCCAAAAACCTCAAAGACAACGTGTGCGGTTACTTCATCCATAATTCCCCGTCAACTCCTATTACCTTGATTGAAGCCACTGCGGCTTTTGATACACAATAAAAAATGTACTGCCAAAATAAAAAATCAGAAAAACAAATAATGTGAAAATAATTGTTATCATGCCCTGCTGGACAACCTGCCAGAAATAGAAACCAATAAGCAGAATTCGAATTGAATAGCCCCAAAAAATGATTTGCTTAGATATTTTAATATAGGATGGGTCTATACTTCGCACCGATAAATACTGAATTCCAGTGCAAACCAATCCCAAAACCATTGCGAAAACCAACCAGATCACCATAATTCGTCTATATCGTCTATTTCATCCTCTTCAAATTTTTTATACTCTACTTTGTTATCAAAATTCGTTTTTTCACTCTTTATCCGTTGAATTGTTTTAGCCAAATTATAATAACCAGAAATAATTCCGAATAATAACAAACCAATTGTAAAAATGTATGTTGTACCAATAAATCGATCAACAACCTGCCCAAGAATCACCCCGCCAAATATCGGCAGCGCCAACTCCCAACCGACGGATGTCGACGCCAGAGATTCACGCCAGATTCTACGCTCCTCTGCCTTTCGTTTGGCTTCTTCTTTTTGATAATTATTCTCATCTTGGGCCAATCTTCATCACTTCCATTAATTCAAGAGCTAATCGATCAAACTTTAATTCTTCTTCTATCTGAGCTGGTTTTAATAACTCAGAATTTTCTTCCCGAACACCACTGGTAAAAAGTAACACCTGATTATTCTCTACCTTTAATATTCCCCCAAATAAATCCATTTTATATTCCTCACCATTGTCATCCGTGTAACGGATTTCTCCGTCCGCACTTTCTGCCAGCAGGTTGGTGTGGCCTGGCAGGATGCCAATGAGACCGTCACCCAATGGGACAATCACCTTTGAAACATCGTCGACATTCAGGAGAGTCTCACTCGGAGACCACACCCTCAAAGCAAGTGGCTCAGCCATTGACAACAACCTCTTGATTTTCAAGAGCTATCTGCTCTGCTTTTTCAACAACTTCGTCAATCGTACCCACCATATAAAAAGCCTGCTCAGGCAGATCATCATGCTTTCCATCGAGAATTTCTTTAAAACCACGTAAAGTCTCATCGAAGGAGACATAACGGCCTTTCATACCTGTGAAAGATTCTGTTACAAACATGGGTTGTGTAAGAAAACGCTGGGCCTTTCTGGCCCGTTCAACCGCCAGACGATCTTCCTCGCTCAATTCTTCCATGCCCAGAATCGCTATTACATCTTGCAGTTCTTCATATCGTGTAAGCAACGAGCGAACAGCTGTTGCGACATCATAATGCTCCTGTCCCACGTAGGCCGGGCTCATAAGAGAGCTCGAACTCATCAACGGATCAATCGCTGGATACAAACCCAGAGAAGCCTGACGACGCGAGAGAACGGTTGAAGCATCTAAATGTCCAAAAGTCGCCACAACTGCGGGATCAGTGATATCATCGGCGGGAACATAAACCGCTTGAATAGAAGTAACACTACCGTTGCTGGTGGTTGCAATTCGTTCCTGGAGCTCCCCCATCTCGCTTTCCAGTGTCGGCTGATACCCAACTGCACTGGGAAGACGTCCTAGCAAAGCCGAAACCTCAGAACCTGCCTGAATGTAACGGAAAATATTGTCTATAAATAACAATACGGAACGCTTTTCACTGTCACGGAAATACTCTGCCATCGTCAAGGCAGTCATGGCTACACGTAATCGAGCTCCAGGAGGTTCATTCATTTGCCCAAATACTAGAACCGTATTATCTATCACACCGCTTTTCCGCATTTCTAACCACAAATCATTCCCTTCACGGCTGCGCTCGCCCACACCCGCAAACAAAACTATTCCCTTATGCTCAGCAATAGTGTCCCGCATCAATTCAATCATCAATACTGTTTTGCCGACACCCGCACCGCCAAATAGTCCAATTTTTCCACCCTTGGGATAAGGAGTTAACAAATCAATGGCTTTGATCCCCGTGATGAAAGGTATCTTTGCAACACGTTGTTCCATTAATGGCGGAGAGTTTTGGTGAATTGGATGAAGGGGAGCATCTTTAATCTCTGCCTTCCCATCAATCGGCTGCCCAAGAACATTGAACATACGCCCTAATGTCGGGCGCCCTACAGGCACCTTGATCGGATTCCCCGTGTCAATCACTTGCATGCCTCGATACAATCCCGCAGTAGTTGCCATCGAAATGCACCGAACCGTTTGTGCGTTTAAGTGTTCCTGTACTTCAACAATTAACTCTGTTTCATCCGATTGTCTTACCGATAATGCGTTATGAATGCCGGGCAAATCACCCGTAGAAAATTCTACATCAACAACGACGCCCACAACCCGAACAATAAAACCTGTTCTTGCCAACGAATTCGCTCCCTTATAAATAATCAACCAACAGATTGTTGGCTGTTTTACCCATTTAATTTTTTTTTTAACGGTTTCACACCAGTATATTTATACTCGAAAAGGAGGAAATATTCAAGATTCTATCGCTTCATCAAACGCTTCATCAAAATTTTTTTACTGAATTCTCATACAATCCCGGCATCGCTCTTCCCAAGAAATGGTTTATTCGAACAAGGTTTTTCATTGACCATGTTAACTCCTGGAACCCAATTTTCTGCATTGGAATAATTTCTCGCCGCACATCTTGATTATCAATTGTAAGAATACCAATAGAAGAGTTCTGATCCCTGTGCACCGGGATGCTGGTACTGCCCGGATTAAACAACAATTGATGGTTCTTATATCGATTGACGGGTGTATGAATGTGTCCAAAAACCAAAATATCCGCATCTGCGGGCAGCATCCTGACCACCTGTTCTTCAAAATAGCGAAAGGGATAAGCACCAGAAATCGTGCTTGTTATGCGGTCCCGAAGATAATGAGAAAATTTTCCCTGCCCATGCGTCATTGCAATTTTTATATTTTCAATTTTTCTAACAACCATAAGCGGGAAATGATTTCCCATCATCACATCTGCATTCCCCTGCACAACAGTTACCGGTGCGATTTTTCGCAAATCATCGAGTACAACTGTGTCACAAACATCGCCGGCATGCCAGATCATGTCTACGTTGGCTTCTGTGAATATCCTCTCAACTTGAGGATGCAGCCTTCTTACGCGATCCCTGACATGCGTATCTGAAAGAACACCAATTTTTACCATACCGGAAATTGTAACATAGCATCACCTACCTCATTTTTTACAGATCCTCTTCTCCATGAAAAACAGGAATTTAATGAATGGAAAAAGCCCCCTTGATAAGGTAAAATCATAAAAATAGTACCTTGTTCACATTATCAACAATCAGGAGAGAGACAAATGCAAGATTTAATCAACAAATTAAAAGCTATCCAGGCTGAAGTGACTGATATTGAGCATGCAGGTGCATTATTGGGATGGGATCAGGTAACTTATATGCCCAGAGGCGGTGCTGAAGATCGCGGCAACCAGTTAGCCACCCTTTCTAAAATTTCGCACAATAAATCCACCGATCCCATTATTGGCGAAATTCTGGCCAAATTGGAATCCTACATCACCGAATTGGATCCAGACTCAGATGATGCCCGATGGTATAAACAAACAAAACGCAATTACGAAAAAGAAACTAAATTTACCGCTGAGTTCGTAATGAAGTTTGCAAAAGAGACCGTTACCGCCAACATGAAGTGGCAGGAAGCTAAAGAAAAATCTGATTTCTCCATTTTTCAGACAAATTTGGAAATTCTGGTCGAGATGGCAAAGGAAGCCGCTGAGTTCTTTGCCCCCTACGATCATGTCTACGACCCCCTGCTTGACATGTTTGAGCCCGGTATGAAAACAGCCGAAGTAAAACAAATCTTCAGCGATCTTCGTCCAAAACAAGTCGAGCTTATTCAGGCCATCAAAGGGGCCCCACAAATTGATGATTCTTTCTTGTACCAATCATTTGATAGGCAAGCCCAGTGGGATTTTGGAATTGAAGTACTCGAAGATTTTGGATTTGATTTTAACCGCGGACGTCAGGATAAAACCGTACATCCTTTCACCACTTCCTTTGGCCTGAACGATGTCAGAATCACCACTCGAATCCACGAGAAGAACCTGCTCTCTGGCATGATGAGCACTTTTCACGAAGGCGGGCATGGCCTCTACGAAATGGGCGGAAATCCTGCTCATTCTCGTGATGCCCTTGGTGGTACTGCTTCACTGGGTATTCATGAGTCGCAGTCTCGCATGTGGGAAAACTTGATTGGTCGCTCTATTCCCTTCTGGAAACACTATTATCCTCGTTTGCAGAATTATTTCCCCTCTCAATTGTCCAATGTTTCGCTTGAACAATTCTATAAAGCGGTAAACAAAGTCCAGCCATCACTGATTCGTGTCGAAGCCGATGAGGCCACCTACAACCTCCATATCATGCTGCGCCTCGAAATTGAAATCGGGTTGCTGGAAGGCCAAATCCAGGTAGCTGACTTGCCTGAATATTGGAACACCAAAATGGAAGAAACCCTGGGCGTTGTTCCTGAAAACGATAGCGAAGGAGTTTTACAAGACATTCACTGGTCATCCGGTCTTTTAGGCTACTTCCCCACTTATGCACTGGGTAACCTTATTTCTGTACAACTCTGGGAAATCATGCTCCGTGATATGCCAGACCTGAAAGAAAAAATTGAGCAAGGTGATTTCCACGAAATGCTTACATGGCTGAGATCAAATATTCATGTTCATGGCAGCAAATATGAACCACAGGAACTGGTTCAACGCATCACCGGATCAAAAATCGATGCAAAACCTTATATCAACTATCTGACAAAAAAATATAGCGAAATTTACAAATTCTAAATCCTGAAAAGACCCTGTTTCCCAAACCTCCAGATATTAATAATTTGGAGGTTTAGGATTTCAATCATTCTTCGTCAATCTCAGTGCTCATCCGAAAAAGGACATTACAACGGGGTTCACATTGTTCGGCTTTTGGTATATGATTAACATATTATATTCTTTATGGTAGCCAATTCTTTTCAATTGAGGTTGCAAGATTTATTAATAACACCCGTTTGTTTACAGACCGAATTGATCAATGGAGGATGCATTGTCAAATCAAATTCCTACACCCAGTTTAAAACGAATTCCAATGTATTATCGAGAATTGAAACGCGCCATGGAGAATGGTACTAACTTTGTCAATTCGACACAATTAGGGGAGGCATTGGGAATTCCATCAACTCAAGTTCGCAAAGACCTCAGCTACATTTCGGAACAGGGACGACCAGGGGTAGGTTATAACACAGCAACATTAACCAACACGCTCGAAAAATATCTTGGCCTGCATCTTCCAAAAAAAGCTGTATTGGCAGGTGTCGGAAACTTGGCCAATGCATTGATTCATTTTCCCGGGTTTCACCTTTATGGTATCGATATCTGTCTGCTTTTCGATAATGATCCTGAAAAGATTGGAAAGACACTGGCAGATAAAGAAATACACCACATTGATGAAATTGGACTCTTGTTAAAAAAGGAGAAGGTTTCGATTGGCATTATCACTACCCCGGCTGTATCCGCACAATCTGTTGCTCAAAAAATGATTGCAGGCGGCATAACTTCTATTTGGAACTTTTCCCCAATCACCTTGCTCTGTCCCGGTAACATCTTTGTGTTAAATCAAGACCTTTCTATGGAGATGGCGATTCTGTCTCATAGTGTTATCAATATGACCAATTTAGATTAAACTAGATACTTTGGAGAGCCTCATATGAAAATCTTTATCACCGGGTCAACTGGCTTCCTCGGAAGCTATCTTGTTCCATTGTTAATCGAAAATGGTCATCAAATCCGCTGTTGGGTCCGAAAATCCAGCAATACAGACCAGTTGAAAAAAGCAGATGTTGAAATCATAACTGGCAAACTCTCAGACCGTACTGCGCTTGTCGATGCGATGCAGGACATGGATGCCGTGATTCATATGGCGAACGTGTACTCTTTCTGGGAACCTGAGCCTTCTATTTATGAAGAAGTAAATATCAACGGCACCATAAACGTATTGCTCTCCGCTATGGATGTAGACATAAAAAAATTCCTCCTCATCAGCACAGCCGTAATTTATGGCAATACAAATGAACAACCTTTTAATGAAAACACTCAACCAGGTACTGAACGATTCAGCCATTATGCTGAATCAAAATATTACGGCGAATTGTTTGCAAGAAAATTTTCAAAAGAACGCAATCTGCCCCTGGTCGTAATACAACCAGCCAGCATCATCGGCCCAGGAGATGTAAAAACCAGTGGAGCTTATGTCGCAAGTATAATTCAAAAAAAACTCCCTGCAATTGGTTTCAAACAGTCAAAAATCAGTTTTGTCCATGCCAATGACGTTGCTGCAGGAATTGTAAGCGCCCTTGAAAAAGAGGACAATATTGGCGAAACTTATATCATCGGACATAATGCCATTACGTTAGATCATTACATGAAAAAGATCAGTGAATACTCTGGTGTTTCACTGCCCTCCCTTGTTTTACCCGATTGGTTAATTATGATGATCGCACAAGCATTAACTGTAATGTCTACTCGATCTAATAAACCACCCTTATGGGGCATGTCCCTGGATCAGGCCAGAACTTTTCGAAATGGTTTTCAATGCGATGGTTCTAAGGCTGAACGTGAACTCGGTATCCAGTACACACCTATCGATACAGCAATTAAAGAAACGGTAGAATGGTGGATGCAGAAAAATAATTTCCCAAAAACCTGATTATCATGTTTATTGGCATTGACCTTGGAACATCCTCTTTAAAAACAATTCTTATGCGAGAAGACGGCACAATTCTCGCTCAAGCCACTTCGGCCTACCCCATTCATTCACCTCAGACCGGATGGGCAGAACAAAACCCTCAGGATTGGGTAGATGCAGCCTGTTTAACATTGCAGGAAGTCATTCATAAAAGTTCCCTGGTACCGACTGAAATCAAAGCAATCTCATTTTCTGGGCAAATGCATGGGCTTGTAGCAATTGATCGAAAAGGTCAACTAGTTCGTCCTGCCATTATCTGGGCAGATCAGCGCAGCAAAAAAGAAGTGCTGGAAGTCTACGCCACACTTGGGAAAAAAAGACTGGCTCAATTAACTGCAAATCCACTGGCAGCCGGCTTCATGCTGGCGAGTTGGCTTTGGATGCAGGCAAACGAACCAGCTCTTTGCGAAAAAACTCGATACCTGCTGCTGCCCAAAGACTATTTGCGCTATGTTCTGACAGGCGAGATAGGAACCGAACCCAGCGATGCTTCAGCAACCTTGATGTTTGACACCATTCATCGCTCCTGGCAGTCAAAAATCCTGAGCCAATGGGAGATTCCAGAAGAAATCCTTCCTTCCATTCACGAATCCTCTGATATAAGTGGAACTCTTCTTCCTCACATCGCTGCAAAGTGTAGTTTGTCCGCTGGCATTCCTGTCGTTTTCGGTGCTGGAGATCAAGCTGCACAGGCGATTGGGAATGGCATCATCCACCCAGGAATCTTATCTTCTACCATCGGCACGGGGGGACAGCTTTTTACCACGGTAGCGCGTCCCTTTTATGACCCTGAGCTGCGATTACACCTCTTTTGTCACGCTACTCCCAAACAATGGCATCTTGAGTCTGCCGTTCTCTCTGCTGGTTTGGCACTTCGCTGGTTTAAAGAAATGGTTCTCAATAATCAATTCAGCTATCAGCAACTGGCTGATTATGCAGCAACAATTCCAGCGGCATCAGAAGGGTTGCTCTTCCTTCCTGATCTAACCGGAAATCGTACCCCGCATATGGATCCCGAATCCTCAGGTGCTTTTTTAGGACTTAATTTGCGCCATAATTTTCGATACATGACGCGGGCAATTATGGAAGGGGTGGTGATGGAGATGCAGCAGGGATTGGAAATTATTGAAACATTGGGAGTAGAAATTAACCAGATCATCGCTTCTGGCGGCGGTACTCATCATCCACTTTGGCTGCAATTGCAGGCCGATATTTTCAACCGACCGATACAATACAGCAATATAAAAGAAGCAGCGGCTGTCGGTGCGGCAATGTTAGCAGCGACAGGCACAGGACACTTCGCAAACATTGCTGAAGCTGTTGACCATATCGTGGAACTGGATGACCATATCACCCAACCGAATCAGGAAAACGTATTAATCTACAGGGATTGGATTTCGCACTTCAAGAATATTTATCGCGCTCAAAAATCGGTCCTCACTCCCACCCTGCCGTAAAAAAATAAGATGTTTAGCGTTTAATTTCTGCTGGTAGATGAAAATAGCCACTTATGGTTCACTTTGCAAGCACTACCATCAGGGATATTCACATGAAAAGATTC
>CAZQSG010000023.1:12575-14716 GCA_964595925.1 uncultured Anaerolineaceae bacterium
CATGTGATGCTCGCAGAAATGAACCGCATTTTGAAACCGGAAGGCACATTACTGCTGGCTGATGTCGGCGCAGGTATGCTTTGGAAATTGCCTGTCTACCGCCAGCTCATCCAATTATCTACACTCATATACTTCACCATAATCGAAGGATATTCACGAGCGCGTGCTGAAATGACAGCCTTGCCCAACATACTCACACAGGAAAAATGGTCGCATGTACTGGTAGAAGAGGGATTTGGAAGCATTCTAATCACAAAACTCTGGAGAAAGTTTTTCTGGATTCCTAATCCTATGGTTATTCAAGCAAAAAAAAATAATTATCGTTTAGAGGGAGATTAATATGATATCAACACAGGAATTATTGAAACAAGGCCGTAAATCAGAAGTTTGGACCCGCTATTGTGGCCATTTAGATTTAACCATGGATGAATTCATGGAAATTCAAGAACGCCTGCTGATGGAACAGATTGATTTGCTCTACAGCAGTAAAATTGGGCGTCATTTCATGAATGGGAAGAAACCCACCAGCGTTGAAGAATTCCGCAATACAGTTCCACTCACCACTTACGAGGATTATATCGAATTTCTTGGTGAAAAAAATTCAGACTCCTTACCTGAAGAACCTGTCGTTTGGGCACGAACTTCTGGCCGATCGAATGCAAATAATGTTAAATGGGTTCCCTATTCAAAAGGTATGTATGATCGACATGGTGAATCTGTCATCGGTGGAATGATTCTTTCCGCTGCTAAATATAAAGGCGATGTACAGCTAGAGATTGGTGACAAACTACTTTTAGCTTCTGCCCCTCCCCCTTACAGCACGGGAATTCTCAGCCACTCATTAAGTGAGCGATTCGACATCCGGTTTCTGCCTTCGCTAGAAGAAGGTGAGGCCATGAATTTCAGCGACCGTATCGGTGCGGGGTTTGATCAGGCGATGGAACATGGCCTGGATTACTTTTTTGGCATCGCCAGTGTTCTGGTAAAAGTGGGGGAACAGTTTGAAAACTCAAGAAGCAAGAAAAACGAACATCAGAAAATGCCCCCAATTCGTTCGCTTTTTCGAATTATCAAAGGAGCAATAAAAGCCAAAACAGAAAAACGAAACTTGCTTCCCAGAGATATGTGGAAAGTAAAAGGAATTATGGCCGGTGGCACAGATACTGTGATTTATCGAAAAATCCTGGAACACTATTGGGGTCAAAAACCACTGGAAGGATATTCATGCACAGAAGGCCTTTCCCCAGCCACACATTCCTGGCTAAGAACCGATATGACCTTTTACCCCGATATGGACTTTTTAGAATTTATCCCTTATGACGATTATCTGAAAAATAAAGCTGATCCGAGCTATTTACCCAAGACTGTTTTACACAATGAGCTTGAACTTGGCATCTATGAAATTGTTTTTACAAATTTCCACGGTGGTGTTCTAATGCGTTATCGTGTTGGAGATCTTTTGGAAATTGTAGCTTTTCAAGATGAAGAATTAAATATTCAACTGCCCCAATGTAAATTCTATTCGCGTGCTGATGACATGATCAATATTGCTGGCTTAGCAACCTTCACTGAGACGCATATCTGGGAAATAGTTGCAGACTCTGGTATACCGTATGAGGATTGGACCGCAAGAAAAGAATTAGAAAATGGAGAACCACTCCTCCATTTGTATGTAGAGCTTAAAAAAGACGCCGACCTCCCCCTGTCAGAACTCAACCATAAACTGCGTCAAAGCATCGAAAAATTAAATGATGAGTTTGCGGACATGGAGGAAATAATGGGTCGTAATTGTTTTAAAGTTACCCAACTGCCTGATGGCGCCTTCCGCCGTTACATGCAGGAACAAATGGCAAATGGCGCTGATCTGGGACATACCAAACCACCTCATATGAAACCATCTGAAAAAATTATTAATCGTTTACTCAAGAAAACACACTAAAATATAATCAAAAGTAAAAAGAAAGAATTATGGTCTGGAATATCAATACTCTAATAACACTATTTACAATGCTTGCTTATGGCGTTCTTTTTTTTGTGGTTTTTCTTGTAAAACCACATACCAAAGATCGTCAAATGTTCCAATTCTATTTATTGACGATGTTTATCTGGTCCCTTAGTGCTTTTCTCGTTTTTGTCAGCCG
>CAZQSG010000023.1:14816-28403 GCA_964595925.1 uncultured Anaerolineaceae bacterium
ATTTATTGACGATGTTTATCTGGTCCCTTAGTGCTTTTCTCGTTTTTGTCAGCCGTTCAAATTATCTGTTCTGGTTCCGGCTGATGATGGTTTCTGGATTTGCCTCTGTAATTGCTATCTTTTTCTTTTTACAGGTAACCCTAAATCAGCATTATCGATGGTCCCATTGGGCCATTATCTATGGACTATTTACAACCATCATCAGCCTGTTTACCAATGCCATTGTTACTGATATTGTTGTTGAAAATGGGGTTATCATCAATTACCAATTCACAAATTTTATGCCCATCCTGTTAAGTCCCGCATATCTACTCACATTTGCAAATTATAGCCTGGTTTGGAGAGCCTATCGCAGAACAAAATCTCCTCAAATACAGAATCGCTATCGGTATCTTGCTTTGGGATTATTGGTTATCCTCTTAGGTACTTTTGCAAACTATACTCCTTTAGGAAACTACCCGATCGATATAGCCGCGAATTTCCTTGCAGCACTTTTATTCGGTTATGCCATTATGAAACACAAACTTCTTGATATCACCATTGTCATAAGAAAGGGGTTGTTTTACTTCATACCGACAACATTTATCAGTGCAACCTACTTTTTAATCATCACTTTCGCGTTGAACACTTTTCATCTTTATACGGGTTTTCAGATCTTTTTACTATCGCTTCTGGTAGCAATTTTCACAGGATTGGTCATTAAACCTGTCCATGATAAGGCACAATTATTTATCGACCGTTTTTTCTTCCGTGATAAATACGATTTTGGATTAATGCTTGAAAGAATAAGCAACTCTACTGCAACCGTTCTAGATATTGACAAATTATTAGATATCGTCCTCTACGAAATCATCAATACACTGCACATCCACAATGCGTCTTTTTTTCAGATCAACGAAGATAGCGGAGAATTCAATTTGGTCCGATCTGTCGGGCTTAAGGAAAATATAAATCTGACATTTCGAAAAACCCATCCGATAGTAAAATGGTTGGAAAAGAATCAGCAAAGCCTGTTGACAAGCGACATGAATGTTATGCCTCAATTTAAAGGCTTGTGGAAGCAGGAGAAACAAGATTTAGACAAACTTGGTTCAGAAATTTTCATTCCCGTTCAAGTTTCTAAAAAGCTGGTTGGTTTTTTTGTCTGCGGCAAAAAACGATCTGACCAAAATTATGGGAAAGAGGACCAGCGCCTTCTAGCTACTATGGCAAACCAAACAGCAGTCTCGATTCAAAACGCACGGTTATATCGCAAAGAACTGGATTACCACAGGGAGCTGAATTCCCTCTTTTTGCTCAGCCAATCTCTGCTTGAAAGCAATGAAATCAAATTTATCACAGATCAAGCAGCTTTTCATACCATTGACATCATTAATGCAACATTCGTTCGATTATTAATCCTAAACGAACAGAATCAATTCGTTTGTAATTCAACTGCTCAGATAAGAGACTTGAATGAAGACCTCCAAATTGGAGAAATTGAACCCCCTGAAATCGTAAGCTTTTATCGGAAAAATCTGCAAGAGCATAATCCAATCTACCTAAATCGTGATCAATTAGGAATGCCTATCCACATCAGAAATAAGGTATTTCGCAATCACGCTTCCAGCGTAATATTGGCCGCGATTGAAGTCAACCAGGAACTATTTGGCATCCTCATTGTTGGAGAAGTGCGCGATCCTTACCGCGAGAAGTTCAACCATGAAAAAATACGATTGCTCAATTCAATCGTGAACCAGGTCACGAGTGCATTAAACCGGGCTAAACTCCATGAAGAACTGGAACTCAATTTCTTCGAAACTGTCCTGGCTCTCGCAAATGCCGTTGATGCTCGAGATGAATACACCAGTGACCACAGCTCGAAAATGGTAGGGCTTGCCGTGGATACCTGCGATGAAATGGGGCTCGATGAAGAAATGCGAACCTCTGTTTATTGGGCTTCAATCCTACATGACATTGGAAAAATCGGGATAGAGGACAACATCCTCCGTAAACCAGGCCCGCTAAATGAGAAAGAGTGGGAGTTGATGCGAAAACATCCCGAAATTGGCGCAGATATTGTTAAACCAATAAAGAAATTAAAAAACGTGGCACCTTTGATTTACTCGCATCATGAGCGATATGATGGCGAAGGTTATCCTCAAGGTTTAGCAGGTGAGAAAATACTTCTTGGCGCTCGTATCCTATCCGTTGCAGATGCATACGAAGCCATGACCTCTGATCGTGTGTACCGTAAAGGTCGCTCTTCTGATGAAGCAATATTAGAACTAAAACATTGTTCGGGCACACAATTTGACCCTGAAGTCGTTGCAGCGTTTTTAAGATCACTAGAAAAGAAAGAAAACTCCTCGGTTAATTCAAACACTGAGAAATAAATCATCAAACAATAACTAATAATTAAAGAAAAAAACGGATCACCCATATGATCCGTTTTTTGTAAACTCATGTGATTGAAATTAAAGTAACCCTTGAAGCTTCAAAGTGTTCTCATAATCATGAGCTCGAATAATTTCAAGGACCTTTTCTTCACTCAAACGCTCCCTTGGTAAAGCGGTCGAATTCATTGACATCCGTAACAGTACCCGGGCAGCTGTGGCGCAAGCCTGTTTAAGCACATTAAATTTCACTTTATCCAGCGTGTCTGCGGTGGTATGAATCCACCCGGTGGGATTTTCAGGATGTGAGGTAACTGCCATCAAAGTTGAAACACCTTTCAACGCAAATGGGAAATGATCGGAATAAGGTACAAATGACTGATCATTTACCACGATATCAATACCTTCATCAGCATACGATTTTAGCAAGGTGGCATATTCAGGGGCTTCTTGAGTCATCAATACCAGCGGTTGTTCCATACCCACAATATCAGCATTGAAAACTGCCCGAATTGTGTCCAGGGCTTCTGGATGCTGCTCTGTGTAGGCAAATGAACCATTCAGCCCCAATTCTTCACCGGAGAAAAGAACAAAACGAATCCCAGTTTTCAATTCTCCACGAAACTGGCTGAGAACACGAGAAACTTCAACTGTCAGGGCTGTTCCTGAACCATTATCATAAGCAGCCTGCGCAACATCATGACCATCATAATGCCCACCAACAACAATCCACCCTGCGTCTGAGTCTGTTCCTGGAATTTCGCCGACAATATTTCTCGCAGTCATAGTTTCATTGCGGCTGGTTGTCGCCAATTTAACTTTTAATGTTTTTCCTTGTTTCATCAGACGAAGCAAGTACATACCACTCTCATATGAAATGCCGATTGCTGGCATTTTTAGTGGCATCTCGCCTAAGCTAATACTGCCTGCGGGTTTCAAACTGCCTGGATTACCATGGTAAATCACCAATCCTAAAGCACCTGCTTTTTGACAGTTAGCGTATTTAATGGATCGATGCGGGCCTTTAATGTTGGTAAGGATGATTTTTCCAGAAATATCACCCGCCATTTCCTGGATTTGTTTTTCCGTGCCATCACCAATATCAAACAATTCGGCTGCTGCATCTCCACCAGGTGAACAGGCCATATTCCAGCTATCGATGGTTACCTCGGAAGCACCATCATTAACAATCATTGTAGATTCTCCGCGAATCCAACCCATCATCTCAAAAGGTTCAGCGTGAACATTCTCAAGGCCATAAGACCTGAATTGGGCAAGTATATAATCACCCGCTCTTCGTTCATCATCGGTGCAGGCTAAACGGCCATTGCACTCATCACAAAGATAGCGCAGCGTTTCTTCTACTGTGCTATCCGTCCAAACTCGGCTAAAAATTTTATCATCCATTTTCTGATATTTCATCACATTTCTCCAAACTACTGACGACAACTGGAAAGGTTTTATAACTTTCCACCAATAAATATATAGAATCCAATCTATTTCTATTATACCGACAGACTGATATTTTGAAACCTTTGCTTTAAAAGAATTTCAATTGAAAAGCCATTTCTGCACTTCCCAGCAATTCAACTTTTTATCCTTATCGTTTCTACAATTTCTCCTAACTATTCTTTCATGCTAAAATGAAAAAACCAACGACTAAGGTTTCTTTGCATAATGAATGTGTTCTATTTATTTTTATAATTTTTTGAATAAGTACTTCAACCATGACTCCTTTCGGATTTTTTCTGACAGCTTTTCTTCTCCCTTTCATTTTGTCGATACTGCTTATCTATATTATTGGTACGTATTGGCGTAAGGATGCAAAAGCACTGGTTAAAACCGCCAGCTACAAATTAAGAAACCATCAGCGAGCCATTCAGAATAGTGAGGTTGAGCTTAGTAAGTTTGAACAAGGTAAAACACTCATGCCGTATGCTGCTCATTATGATCTTGCGAAACAGAATTGGGTTGACGCAAAAAGTCAGCTTGAGAAAAATCACCACCAATATGCAGAGCTGCGAACGTTATTTCAAACGCAATTATTAAAAACACCCCGAAACAGGCTTCTCAGTCCATATTACTGGTTTGAAACAAGAAGATCATTCCTTCGATTTACCCATGATATTGAAAAAACATCTCTCCTGATCAATGAAATGGTTCAGAACATCGAAGAATTATCCTTTTGCGAAACGGCAACAATTACTGAGGCTCAGAAAATTTGGGCTGAATTTACAAACCTCAGCGAACTACTTCACAATTTAACCCTTCAAATTCATGGTCCGAAATTTAACGAACTGCTGGAACGCTTCGAAGAAATCCGGAAAGAATTAATCACAATTCCACCAAATTTCTTTGAAGTTCAACCAGAAAACGACGGGGAAAACCAGATTGATCAATACCAGATTGCAACAGTATATCAACTCATCCAAAATCAGAGAAACTCGTTTCAAGCATTAATTCTTACCAGTGAGACATGGGAAATACAAATCAATCTCATTGAACAGGCATTATTAAAGCTGCAAGAAAAGCACAAACAGCTGGTACAAAAGATGGCGACCCTTCCCCCAGGCATGAGTTCCTCTCACTTATTTGAAACATTGAATGAATATAAAAACCAGATTCATACGCTCCGAGAACGATCAAGACAGTTTGAATCGGGAGATCTTCGCTATTTTTTACGAGAATCACGTCAAATTGATCGAATTTTAGACTCCTTAGACCAGGAAATTGAAAATGCTTTAATGGCTTTTAACGCATATGTTGAAATAAAGAAACCACTCACCTTCTCCTTACAAAAGCTAAAAAAGTTAGCATATCAACTTCACAATAGCCCCTTTTTACCGATTGCATTTGATGATTCGAAAACCATAATGAACGCAATCGGAAGAGAATACCGGTCATTAATCAAATCAGCTGAAAAACAAACACTGGAAACCCTTGAGACCGATACAAAAGCAATGGGAGTGCTCTTAGAAGAATGTGAAACACAATTGTCAAACCTTCAAGTATTGCAAGACGCCCATGCGGAACTGATTCTCCTTCTCCGACGTCTTGTCAGTAAAGATATGGATACCTGGTATCAAAAAATGCAAGCTATTTTAAAAGAGATTAACAACTATCCCCCTCAAAATTATCATCTTTTACCAATAGTAAAAGACATGGACATCAGTTCTGCTCTCAATGAAGTTCAGCAAACCGCCCTTGAAAAACTGCCAGAGATGACTGAAACCATCCAGGAAGATCAGGTCTTTCCAGTTCTGGCAGAAGCGAAGAAGATTGAAGAGTTGCGCACCCTGCTCAATGACGCCTTACATTCACAACATGATCAATACCAGAATTTGCTCAAACTTGAGGAAACCAGCAGAACCAAACTGGATCAAATCAAGCTATCCCACGAACGCCTGAATAATATCCTCCGAGGAAATCATTCACTTGAACAGAGCATAGAACGCTTTATTCGAGCAGCAGGGAAAAACCGCGAAATCCTGGAAAATCAGCTTAATCAATCCAGCGATGGAACATTTGAAGAAAAAAGCAAAGCGATTCAAAATCTCTACCAGCATCAATTAAAAGAACTATCAAATTGGATAGTACAAAACCAACAAGATAGTAAGAACGAGCTTGAAACCTTGCAAGATACCTTCAACAAAATTAAATCATTGGTGAATATCACTGACCCGGCGATTAATGATGCAGAAGATTTTATCCGTCAATATTCTGCTATATCTGAACACGACAACACCATTGAAGGGTTTGACCTGCTTCAATTAACGAATTATTTTAAAGATTCCAGCCACATCCGTCAGGAGATAATCAAACATCAGCAATCGGTGGAAGATATCCTTAGTCAGGTGAGAACAGTCACACAAGGTCTCGATGCGAAACGAGACAATTGTGAAAAGAAAATGAGAGCTGCCGAGTCATATGTCAATCCCGATGGTTGGAATCAACGAAAACTGAACTTTGACCGTGTAGGCAAGGAATTTGATACTCTTAACAAGTCAAAAGAACGATTTTATCAAGAACCAAACAGCCTTCAACGATTTGTTGTGCTGGCTGGTCAAACGGGAAGCCAATTCTTAGATATTGAATCAAAATTTGATCTCATCATTGAAGAAGTGGTGAAGGAAAATCAATTGATTGAAGAAGCTGAATCAGCTTTTGAGATTACAACGACCTTGTGGACTAAACTCTCTAACCCTTATCAAATGGATCGGATCGCACGTTCAAATCTCCAATTGATGTTGCAAAAATATCACAAAATATTCAATAATCAGCAAAATCGTTTTGATCGAGGCAATCTTAAAACAAAAGAATTTGTAGCCTTAATCAAGCAATTGAACAGAGAATTAAATAATGAAACCATCGAAATCAGTTCTGGGAAGTTCATCGATATCAATAACCGCGAAGCTCATTAAACCTTACTATTGATTATTATCGAATGCACAAATATTCAATGATAAAATTGGGGCGTTATCGACGATACCTTTATTTTAGAATGGGTGGAATAGTTTCATGAAAAAACATTACCAACTCAAAATCCCGTCAAGAATCAATATCCTTGGCAATCCTGCAGATGCAAATGAAGGTGATTTTGCAATCATTTCATCTGCAATCAATATCTTTGCTCACGCAATCATTGAACCCGCAAACCAGATTCACCTCTCGCTCTATAATTCTTTAAATTCAAACGACCTCATTCATGAAGAAAATTTCCCATTAGGTTTCATCAACACCAATTATGGGGACGATCTTGCATTAATGAAAGCAGCCATCAAAGTCCTGTACGAATTCAGTCCCGAATTCAAACAAAAATACAACTCTTCGGGTTTTTCAATGCGTTTCTGGACAGAAGTTCCACGACAAAGCGGACTGGGCGGTTCCTCCTTATTCGTACTTTTATTATTGGGTGGTATGCGCGAGTTCTATGAATTAGATCCTAATATTCACAATGACTACATCCTCTCAGAAATTGCTCAGCATGCAGAAGCAGATGAATTGGGTATCGCCTGTGGTTTTGCAGATCGGATTGTGCCATTATTTGGCGGAATCTGTTATACCGATTACAGAGGCAAGGTTCTTCCACATTCCATCGGCGAAGAACCAATGACCACTTATGAACGTCTTGATGAGTGGGTGGATGAACTTCCTCTCGTTATCGCCAGTACAGGTGTCCAGCGAGATAGTGGTGACGTTCACGGCCAAATGCGTCCCAGATACATCGAGGCATGGAAAAAATACCTGCAAACGGGGGGAAACTATCCTCCAATGGTGCAATTCATGGCAAACGCTTATGAAACCGCCTGGCGAGGGAAAATGGCCTTGCTGCGGCACGATTGGAAAACGTTTGGTGATTTGATGAATCAGAATCATAGCTTTGTCAATGATATGATGAATTTCTGCGGATTCACAGATGGCGCAGGCTGGGCCAACAATCTCATGATTCATGCAGCACTCGATAATGGCGCCTTAGGGGCAAAACTCACAGGTGCCGGCAGCGGTGGCTCCGTTTTCGCCCTGACCTATCCTGGAGAAGAATATAAACTGATAAATGTTTGGGAAGAAACCGCTGAAGCAAATGGTTTGACTAACGCAGTCATCCGAAAAGTTGAAATTGCTCGAAAAGGGCTCAGAATCGAGGAAATCTAATGCAGGCTGTCATTCTCGCCGCGGGAAAAGGATCCCGCCTGAAACCTTTCACGAATCACTGTTCGAAAGCAATGGCGCCTATTCTCGGTAGACCCATAGCCTACCATGTGATGGAGCAGATAATACAGTGCGGTTTGAATGATTTCATCATGGTAACAAATCCGGCTGATGAAACAATCGAACCCTTCTTCCGCCAGGTTGCCCGAAAAGAGAATCTCCAAATCCAATTCGTCCAGCAACATGAACAACTCGGTATGGGGCATGCGCTTTTATTGGCGTCCCCCTATATTAAAGAAGATTTTATGCTTTCAGCCTGTGATAACCTTGTCAAAGATACTGTAATGCCTACAATGATCGACCGCTTTGATAATGATGATGCGAACGCTGTTTTACTCTTAAAACCTGTTCCGCCAGAAAAAGTCAGCAGTACAGCCATTGTCGCTTTTGACAATGAGGAAATTATTAAAATCCTCGAAAAACCGACTTTCGAAGAAGCTCCAACAGATATGGCCTCACTGCCATTATATGTCTTCAAAAGAGCCTACCTCGATTACCTCCCGTCTGTTCAGCCTTCCATCCGCGGGGAATACGAGATGCAGGATGCAATGACCATGATGATGGCGGAAATGGGTGGGTATTACGGCATTAAAACAGATTGGCGGCTTACATTAACAAATGTACGAGATTTATTCGAAATCAATCAGCACTATTTGAAAAAATACCAGCCATCCTATATCGATCCAACTGTCAAAGTTTCTGAGACAGCCCAGCTCATTCCACCTTATTTTATTGATGAGAACGTAGAAATCGAAGATCAGGCCATTGTCGGCCCTAACATATATATTGATAAGAACGGCAAGATCGGGGCGCATGCCACCATCCAGAACAGCCTTCTAATGCTGGGAAAAACAATATCCCCTTCTGAAACTCTAAATTCAAAGATCCGATATTGAGATGAAATTTATTAATAGAACCCGGCATAGAAACACCGGGCTCTATTTGAATTCATCCAGAGCGCGGGAGAAATAATGCCTCTGGAATTACTATGATTAATCGAGTTAACCTCTAACCTTTAGAAGGTAAGTACTTGGATAATTTCTTTGCCAGATTACTCAACGGCATGGTCTGGAGAATGACCTTACCAGGTCCTGTCAGGGTCGCGAGGAATAACCCCTCACCACTGAAAAGAATATTACCAAGCCCTTTGACAGTTTCTATATCATAATTGACCGTGGGTTCAAAAGCAGCAATATGTCCGGGGTCAACTTTTACGGTTTGCCCGGCCTGCAATGTATACTGAACGGTCTCCCCAGGTATTTCCAACCAGGCTTTGCCAGGGCCAGTGATCTGTTGAAGGATAAACCCCTCACCACCGAAGACACCTGCGCCAAGTTTTTTACGGAACTTCATTTTCATTTCAACCGTTGATTCTGCGCACATGAATGCATCTTTCTGGCATATCATTGTCTGACCAGCAGCAAGATCAAGTTCAATCACCTTGCCGGGAGCTTCAGGGGTCAACACCATCCATGCCCCATCAACGCTGCTTGTGTAGGTAGTTAGAAACAGAGATTCACCGGCCAGGCTGCGCCCTAAACCTTTCATTAAACCACCACGTGTGTTGGTAGTCATGGCAATTCCCTGTGTCATCCATGCCATTCCACCCGATTCTGTAAAAATAGATTCTCCATTATTCAATGTAAGGGTTAACATCTGCATTACGTTACCATCAATTTTTGATTGCATTTTTCCTCCAAGAATTTATTGTAGACTTAATAAAAAGTGGTTTTCATTATTATTATACGGGAAAATCACACATAAGTTGCATCTTTCTTCTCAACCATGGTACTAATTAACCCATGATTAACCAACTTGGCTACCAGCTCAATTCACAAAATTTCTCAACCATCCCAGAAGAAAAAGGGAGTTACATTTTTTCCTTTCACCTAAAAGCACAGGTTGCCCTTCAAATCGGGCGATTGGGTCACTTTACTTTTCTGGCTGGCATATATCATTATTGCGGAAGTGCCCATGGCAGCGGCGGAATAAAAGCCCGCCTGCGGCACCATTTGAACCAATCTGCCCCCCAGCACTGGCACATCGACTATCTGAAGCCCTGGATGCATCCCGTTGAGATGCGCTGGATGATTGATCAGCACCTACATGAATGCTTTTGGGCTCAGCATTTAGCAGCTCATCTGCTGGCATCAATTCCTGTGCCGAAATTTGGTGCTTCAGACTGTAAACAGCATTGTCCTGCCCATCTAATACTTCTCCCGATCGTTGGTGAAAAGCTAAGTGGTTGGTTGCAGCAAATTCCTCCTTTGTGAATTCGAGTATAATTAAACTCTGTGCAGTCAGGAAGAAATTATTACCTTTTTATGAAATTTTCTTGACAATATTAAACACTTCTTGAGGTTAAATGAAAAAAAATATAAAACATTACCTGTTCTACTTCCTGGTGGCTGGACTAATTATTCTTCTTGACCAGGTGACTAAAGAATTAGTGCGAAATAACATCGTATTGGGTGACAGTATTTGTGCTATCAATGGATTATGCGAATACGTTCGCATCGTACACTGGTATAACACAGGAGTTGCTTTTGGTTTATTCCAGGGCAACAGCACCATATTTGCGATTTTAATCAGTCTTGTGATCGTGTTGATTACTGTTTTTTACTCTCAACTTCCGAGAAATGATTGGTTCCTAAAGTTAGCTTTGGCCTTTGAAATGGGCGGCGCAGCTGGAAACCTGATTGACCGGGTCCAAATCGGCCACGTAACCGATTTTATGGCAGTAGGAGATTTTGCTGTCTTCAATGTTGCAGATGCCTGCATCAACATCGGCGTCGCTTTCATGTTCATCAGCATTCTCCTTGAAGAACGCAGAAACCGCCTCAAAAAAAAGGAAGATATTCTGGAAGATACCCCAGATTCATCCCGCGATTCTCACCTCGATCCAATTTCCGAAGAGGCTGTTGAATGACCCGGTGTGATGTAAACCAGGAAAATCAAAAAGTTTTCTGTTATGCCGGAGAAATCAAAATTCGTCTCGATAAATTTTTAGTCGAATGTTTTCCAGAGCAATCTCGATCTCGCGTTCAGGCATGGATCAATGAAGAATGTGTCCTTGTCAATGGCAGCATTGTCACAAAAAATGGTACCAAAATTGAACACAACTCAACAGTTCTTGTCAATATTCCTCCAATTCGTGAAAGCAAACTGATCCCGGAAGATATTCCTCTAAACATTATCTACGAAGATGAAAACCTGATGGTGGTGAATAAAAAAGCCGGAATGGTCGTGCATCCTTCCGTCGGACATTTCGCTGGAACTCTCGCCCACGCTGCCCTGGCTCATGCTCCCGAAATGGAAGGAATCGGCGGTGAACACCGCCCAGGCATCGTTCATCGACTGGATAAAGACACTTCAGGTCTGATCATCCTCGCAAAAAATGATCAAACCCATCGATGGCTTCAGGATCAATTCCGTAACAGGACAGTAAAGAAATTTTACAATGCCCTTGTACATGGTACACCTCTTACACCCGAAGGGCGTATTGAAGCCCCTATCGGACGAGATCCAAACCATCGAAAACAAATGGCTGTAGTACAGCCTGGCCGGGGTAAAGATGCTGTCAGTGAATACAAGGTTCTGGAATATTTCGAAGATTATTCCCTCGTGCTGGTCCAAATATTGACAGGCCGCACTCATCAGGTGCGTCTGCATATGAAAATGATAGGTTGCCCCATTGTTGGTGATACTTTATATGGGCGTCGGCATTCCTCTCTTAAAATCAAACGGCAGTTTCTTCATGCCGCACAATTAGAAATTTGTTTACCCGGCCACGAAGAAGCAACTATTTTCAAAGCCCCACTACCTGCAGATTTAGAAGATATTCTAACCTATATCCGCTAATCAACTTCTTTTTTCTTCACTGCAAACTTCTTTTATATGCGTTCATAATCATCTTTTCATCTTTCGCTTCAACAGTGCAAAGGTATTCAGGGTCAGGAACAATTCCAACCCGTCCTAAATCCAGCCGATCCGCGTCCCAGCATGTAAGTACCGTCAAATCACCCTCCGTAAATCCATTGGTATGGAATTCACAAGCATAGGTCAGTAAATTTAATTCATCAGACGGAAGATGAAGAAACTCAGGTTGGACCGTCGATAAGATCAAAGCTTTCGCACGTCCGCCATGCTCCAGGTCATATCCATCATCTTCGCGGCAAATATCATGCAAAAAAGCGAACAAAGTAACTACCCGTTGATTAGCACCATTCTTCTTCGCCAGCATCAACCCATTCGTCAGAACTCTCTGCCAATGAGAGAAGCCATGAAGCCCCCGGCGCCAATCAAGCACATAGATTTTCCGTAAATAATGCAGCAAGTCTTCTGAAGGATAATATCGATTCACCAACTATCACCTATAATCATTTATTAACATGAAAAAATCTTCCATTAAATTTTTTACATAGTATATTATAGGATGAATTGTTATGAAATCGATCATTATCCTTAGAAACCAGTAAAGACAGGAGACTATCCATGAATACCATCGACTACCGTTCTGATACCGTTACACTCCCAACTCCAAACATGATCAACGCTATGGCAAACGCAAAGCTAGGAGATGATGTTTATGGTGAAGACCCCACTGTTAATGAACTCCAGAAAAAATCAGCCGCTCTCTTAGGCAAAGAAGCTGCCCTCTTCGTTCCTTCCGGCACAATGGGTAATCTCGCTTCTGTTTTGGCGCATTGCGGCCGTGGTGATGAAGTCATCATGGGCTCCAAAGGCCACACCTTTCTGTATGAAGCAGGGGGGATAGCCGCCCTGGGAGGCATCCAGCCTCATACCATTCCCAACCAACCCGACGGGACCCTATATCTGAATGATATAAAAAATGCCATCCGCGAAGATGATATTCACCAACCAGTATCAAGCCTCTTGATTCTTGAAAATACTCAAAACTCATGCGGTGGTTATGCAATTTCACTGGACTACACTCGATCAGCGGCAAAAATTGCACATGATAATCATATGAAACTTCACATTGATGGTGCTCGTTTTTTCAACGCCAGTGTAAAATTGGGGATTTCTCCAGCCGAATTGGCTGCCCCCGCAGATTCAATCACCTTCTGTTTAAGCAAGAACCTTTGCTGTCCTGTAGGCGCCATAATCTGCGGCACCGAAGAATTTATCCAAAAAACCATCCGCATGCGGAAAATGCTGGGGGGTGGTATGCGGCAGGTTGGGGTAATTGCGGCAGCCGGCATTGTTGCTCTTGATGAAATGATTGATCGATTAGCTGAAGATCATCGTAGAGCCGAAATATTAACTGCGGGTCTCCGTGAAATCCCAGCTATTCAACTCCTTCCCAACACACCTCAAACCAATATGGTGTATTTCAAATTGAGTACAGATTCGCCCATGGATTTACCAACGCTGATTAGATCATTTGCAGATCAAGGAATCCGGATTGGTGGCCGTAACAATGAATTCCGTTTAGTCACTCATTACTGGATCACAGATGCTGCTGTAGAAAAAACAATCA
>CAZQSG010000024.1:0-27988 GCA_964595925.1 uncultured Anaerolineaceae bacterium
TTAAATACTGATTTCCAAATTATAAGTCATCCATCATTCCCATGCAACAAAATTTAATTCCCTATTCCCGTTTGAATTAAATTCAACAACAAAAGCCAAAATATTATGGCTTTTGTTTGTTATCACCATGTTGAGATAAGTTATTACGCTGGAGTTTATCTTGAAACAGCTAATTTGATAATCTTCCCAAGCTCATCAACTGTAACTTTTGCAAAATATTTATGATGTTTCTCAAGAACCGTAATATCTTTCTGAAAACTCATCTCTATATTCCCTGTTTCAGTTCGCTTCATTTTTTCCGGGGTCCCGATATGACCGAATTTTGCGGCGATTTCTTCAGCAGCAATTTGAAATTGCTGACTGATTTTAATTTCCGCTTCGTCTAATCCTGGAAGATACTCACTCAGCATTTGTTTCACATCATTCAGCGTCTTCTTTGAAATACGCATCGGACCTTGTATCAGCACATCAGTTTCAGATATCGCAATTAAACTTTCTCGTGTGCTGAGACGTTCTATCTTTTTGGGATTTTTCATCGCCTCGGAAGAACCAATCATCAATGGATCCCCAAACAGAACGAAAGAGAGCAAAGTCTTCTGATCTTCACCATCTAAAAACCCCTGCCGCTTCTGCATTTCTTCGGCTGCTTCCACTTTGGCACGCATGATAGCTTCACCGATCGGATACCCGTCCTGAATACGTTTCCAGAATATAAAGGCCAAAAGATCAGCGCCAATAAGAGGTGGTTGAACTGAACCATATGCAATACAGGTAGAACCAATTAATGCCTTACAACCTGAGGAAATATACTTTAAGGCTATAGATTCTTCTATTTTCTTTTTCTCAACATGCGCCCCATAGCAGGCCTCGGTAAATACCACCTGTGAATATTTGGGAACCCTGCCAATATCTTCAGGGCTCAAAGCCACTGGATAGTCAGGCCCATTAGACATATCAATAAAATCTTTTTGTCCATACCACTCAGGGCCATCTTCAATCCCGTGTAAGTTAAAATAGGAGAATTCGACTTCAGATAACCACAATTCATCGATATTTTTAGAATTTGTTGGTGGTGAAACAGCCAACAAATTCGCCGAACCAATGGGACGATATGCTGCAATAGATGAACGTCGCCAAATTGATGCACTATAGCCAAGATTATTTGATTTCATCACACTTTGATTGATACCAAACAATTTTAAGAAAAATTGGATTAGCATTTCAAGTGGAAAAGCCGCAACACCATTTTTCGATTTATATACTTTGTTAGAAGCTGAATGATATTTTATTGCATTCCGTAATTGCAGAAGTAACAGACCAGGATCATTTCCAGATTCATCAGGAAACCGCCCTAAAGCCCACTCTGGCACATAATAATTGGCGTCTACGCTGGCGTATGGATTATCCGAGGCAATGGAATGATCTGAATCATCGGTAGGATTTGGCAATCGATGATAAGGAATAATATCATTCCCTCCAACGATCAGTATTGCGCCAATCATCGCCCCTTTTGATTGTAGGTACCGGTCTAAATCTGCAACAGCCAGTTTTACCTTCCACGGATCTTTGGTATCTAAAGCACTTAATCCAAGTTCAGACATCAAGTCATTATCGTCGGGAAGGAACATCAATGCATTCCATCCTGGCCGTTGTTTTATCGTTTCAACCAGAGATTCCATTTGACTTACAAGAACATTGCAACTTTCAGGTCCGTATTTATCAAACAAAGCTTGTTTTGAACTTAATATTACGTAAGTTGGGTATCGTCCTTCTAGATTTTTTTGTTCTTCTTTCCCCAAACTTTTTGCAATTCGATTAAATAAATGAGAAATCTCTTTGATCTCACGATTACTTCCTATTTTTCCATTACCTTCGCCCGGATTCATCCCATTCTCAATATTTTCATTAGCAAGAGATTGGGAAACTAATTGATTCTCAAAGTATTGAAAATCTTCTTCTAATTGTTCAATTGGAATCTGGGAATCAAGACCAGAAGCGTTTGATGATGAAAGTTGGTTCCAGCCCAAACGAACTGCAATTTCCATTGGAATGGGTGTTTCAAGGGCAATTTCTTGTGTCTCAGGCCACATAGCTAGATAAGCATGATCTTTACCGAAAATGCTTGATGCAATCTCACCAGAAGGGTCAGACAAAATGCACTGTTGCATCATCTCCATCCCTTTAAATTCATCTCCATGCTGAATCAACTGATCTGCTAAAACAATCTGAAATTGAATACAATCGGGCCATCTAGCTTGATAAAGACGAGCCAGGTTTTCAGATGCATCACCACTTTGATATTTCAAGGCATAACGTAAATGCGATAAATCAACCAGAGGATTACACCCGGAATTTACCAAAACAGATTCAAGGAAACTCTCAGTTTGTTCCAGGTTGTCTTCCTTAAGTGATTGATTTAATGCTCTTACAGCAGCACTCCAAATCGGTAAATTGATTGAATCAGTTACATTTCCACCCAAAGCATAAACACCACCCCATGCATCGGCAAGAACTTTGTCAGTACCAATCTGAGTCATTGATAACCATGCAGCATATTGTTCAGGGTTCTTCAAGATGATGCTGAACATTTCTTTATAAGCTACGTCGGCATCACCGCTCAGATAAATACCATAGGCTGAAAAAAGTCTTACATCAAGATCACCAGGATATTCTTCTAGCCAACTCGTCGAAGCTTCTTGAAGAAATGCTGTTGAGTTTTCAGCTAAAGCAAAAGTCAATAATCGAAGAAATAATTGTCTTGAAACAATAATGCCAGATGTTTGCTTTTCATTGATGTCTATATTCATTAGTGCCTCAGTTCTTGTGGGCTATTCACAAAATTCAGTGCCATAACCGCCCCTAATTGATTCCGGATTTCTTCGTTATTTGATTGAAGATCCAACGCTTGTTTGAACATATACTCAGCATCACCGTATTGTTTATTATCTCTTAAGAGTAATGCAGCTTCATAATATGGTCGGTAATCATCGCTACTGTTCTGAATTCCCAATCGGTAAGTACCTAGTGCTTTACTGATTTCTCTTTGTTTTATTTGAATTTTCGCCAATTCCAAATATAAATCGATGTTTCTTGAATCCATGCGAATTGCTTCAGAATAATAGAATACTGCCTGGTCCAATTGGCCTAATTCATTGCATATTGAGCCCGCCAGAGTTTGATATTTGCCCTCGGATGGGTCTGTATTAATTGCCTTTTTAACTGCTTCTATGGCATTTTGATATTCTTTGGCAGAGTAAAATTCTTCTGCTTTCATAAATAGCAATTCTGGATTTTCTTCATGGCTATGCGCAGCTTCAAACAATTCCTGGTGATAAACTTCTTTCCCTGATAATTCCTTAATAAGTTTTAAATATTCAATTAACACTTCAGGAGAGGAATTTTTATCGATCTGTCTAAGCAGGCTTTCGGCATCAGCTGCATGCCCCTCATTGAAGAGAATTTTCCCTAACAACAATAAAGTTTTCGAATGCCCAGGATTATACCCATATGCTATCTGAGCAAATTCTAGTGCTTTTCCATACGAATTTTGCTCTATGAAAACCTCGGCAGCGGCCAGATAGGCTCCTAGAGAACTTTCATCTTCGCAATTTACCCTGGCTAAATACTCCAGACCAATATCAATTGATTCACTTTGAAAATGAGTAATCGCGAATAATGAATTTAACCGATTAAGGAATTCATCATTTTCGAAATTTTGTGCTCGCAGTAATAATTTTGACGCTTTTCTAAACGACCCCATATCCAAAAAAGATTCAGCTAAATTCAACAAACCATTATAGTCATCTGGAAATTGCTTATAAAGAATCTCTAGATGAGCTATCTCAGAAGCAGAGTCATTTAAGCGTTTTGCAACGAGAGCTGCCCACTCATGCCAATTCCACTCCTCAGGCCATACTGATAATGCAGTCTCTATCCCCTGCAAAGTCCCTTCATCGTCACCATTCACTTCAGCTAACATTGCATAAATTATTCTGGAAATTGGATCAGTTGGCATAATTCCAAGAGCGCGCTTTATGTAAAACAGACCTCGTTTTTGGTCGCTTTCGAAAAGACTCAATGCTGCCTGCTGCAACAAGGTGCGATTGTCCAGATCAATGTATGATTCAATCTCTTCCCAATTAATTAATAACCCATGATTACGGCTTAATTGAAGTGCCATTTTCATTATTTCCGGGTTGTGTAATTGCAATAATTGAACTGAAGATAAATCAACATCATCATGCAACATCTTTGACAAGAACAAATAGCGCATTTGTTCTTCATCAGTCACCGTTTCCATATCCAGATCATCAAGCAAGCTCATTAATACAGTTCTCACAGCCACGTTACTTAATTGATTTGAAGGTAGATGTCCGGTGACGCCTATTTTGGAATAAAATTCATCCTGAAACAGAATCGAAGAACCAGTCGATAGTAATGTCAAAACTCGGTTTAATTCTTCTGGCTCTTCTTTATATCTTTTTAGAGCAGAATCCCAGGCTTCTTTGCTGTGATTCAATGATAATTGACCTTCAATCATCCAACCATCATCTTGCTCAATCCAATGGAAAATGGAGCAAAAGCTGTTTTCCGGTGTAAAATGGTGCTTCTGATTTATTGATTCCAAGGATATCCGGGATAATTCTTCAGCCCTTTTATATTCCCCATCCAGAAAGGCTTCCCTGGCATGAAGCATCCTAAACCGTGGCCCCTGTCCTTTGGATTGGTTCAGCAGATCATATCCTTTACTCTGATTAATCCGATTTCCACTTGATAGATAGGATTCTATCCTGATGGCCCGCAAAATTTGTTCAAACGAAGAAAGAAAACCATATTCTTCACCTGTAATTGATTCGCTTTCCAAAAACCATGATTTCATAATTTTTTGCAATTGAGTCAATTGTTTGGAGCTTGTTAGGAGCTTGGTAGTAATATAAAAATAGTAACGGCAAATTGGATTATTTCTCCCAAAAGCTAATGCCTTTTCGGCAGCACTCTGTGCCTCCTGTAAGTTTCCCATAAGCCGATTTAGTAATGAATACCGCAAATAAACAGATTCAGGGCTTTGGAGGAAGAATAGTTCTTCTTTAGTGATTGGTAATTCTAATTCTTCTGATGCATCACTTATTTGATTATCAATTATTTGCCAGTTTCCTGGTTCTTCAATGGTCGTTTTCAAAATATCCATCGCTGAATCAAAACTCTCAGCAAACAGCAACGCATCTACTTTCAAAACCTGAAGGAGTACATGATATTGTTTATCTTCCTGGTCAGCAATCAACTCATATGCCTTGAGATAATCTTGCTGGAGCATACATAAACGATACCGTTTTAGCCGATACGAAAAAACGTGATCTGTTGCCACTTCCACCTTTGCTAAACACTCTTCAGCGTTATTATAGTCACCCAAACTTTCATAATAAAATGCTAGTTTTCCAAGCTCTTCTTGATTATGATCTTCAAATTCTTCCAAAAGAGTAAGATAGCGTTTAACCTCTGATAAATCACCATCTGCGAATGCCATTTCTAAAGCCATGAGATAGAACATTTTCTGATCAGGGTTTTCGTCAATGAACTCATGTAACTTTTCCATTGCCAATGAAGATTCACCACACTTTCTAAGGAAATTTACATACCATTTCAATGCCTTTGTATCATTCTCGGCATGCGCACGTGTGCATATATTTTCAGCAATGATAAGAGCTTGTGGTTCCAATTTTGCCTGATATGTGGCCTCAGCCAATAATGAATATATTTCAATCTTTTCATTATTAACATTAGCCGCACTTTGCAGTGCAGCCATCGCAATATTTGGCAGACCAAGAGACAACGCCGAGATGCCCATGCCGGCCTGTACTCTCCATTTCCACAGAGGCAAATTCGCTTCATAATAGTTCGTCAACGACTCAAACTCTTCTTTCGCTTCAACCCACTTTTTTTGAAGAAGTTGATGTTCAGCATAGATCAAACGTAATGCAAAATCATCAGGAGAAAGAACAACACCTGCATAAATGGCTTTAGCAAATTGGGTATTTCTTACACCCAAACCATCTCCATCAATCATCAATAAAGAACCGCCCATTTCTTCAATAATCGTATCTATGTACAATCGAAATCTTTTTTCGTCAGGCTTATCAAAATCCAATGAATACTCAAGAGCATCAAGGCCATTATTAACATCATTCTTGAAAAGTAATATTTTGGCGCGTATGAAACTGATTGTTTTAGAACCACGCCATTCATCTTCGTGATCATTCAATAAATCTTCCAGAGCTGAATAATTTTGAGCTTCCCACAAACAGTTACACAACTTCTCTGCGGCACTTATCTCATAATTACTACTTTTAATCGCTGCTGAATAATGAAGAGTTGCTTTTTCCATATCTCCTGAGCTGAAATATATATCAGCGAGAGATTCATTCAATGCAGGATCATATGGAAGATTTTTTAAGGCCTCTATTAAAACACCACGAGCCATTTTCGTACGATTGGTGGCTTTGTAAAAATCAGCTAAAGCCTGCCATGCCATAATATCTTTTGAATCTATTTCAATTGCCTGATCGTATTCAGCAATTGCCTTCTCCATCTCACCTAAGTTCTGATATGCTTTACCCAACAAGGTGTGTGCTTCAGCACATTCATAACCGTTTGTTAACACCTTGTTGCAGCACTCAATTGTAACCGCAGCTTCATCAACTTTTAAGGCGCTCTTTGCCATCATCAGCCATTCTTCAAGAGTCGGCTTTTCATTTTGCGAGATTACAGATTTATTGTATTGGTACGCAGCTATCCAATCTTCTCTGTCATGAGCAATTTTACCCAATACAATTTGCACATGAAGATCATCAGGATTTAAAATGTGATAGAGTTCAGCGTACGTTTTTGCTTCTTCATTTTTTTTGCGTGTAAAGAAATTACTATATAGAAAAGCCAATAATGCAGATGAATAATTCTGCTGTTCATATAATAATTCCCCAATATGCATAGCAATTTCATATTGGTCGTTCTCTATCAATTTTTCAAGCGCATTGATTTGGAATTCATCATAATCAAAAACAACTCCTAAAGAAGGTACAACCACCTCCTGTTCAATTTGACTTTGCACGGAAGCTAAAAGTTTTTGTGCTAAGAAGTAAAATGTTTCGGAATTATCTGTTGTATCATTGACCTGAATTAACCTCAGCCAATAGAGCGGAGCATTAGCAAGTTTATTGTTTTTAGATAATAATTTCTCCAATTCGATTGCATTTGGTGAAATTAATATAGATTCTACTAAATCATCTTGTTGCACTTCACCTGCCGAATCTTTTGATTGCATACCACCTAAATAAGCCATTTGCGTATCAATTGAGTTAATAACTCGCTTTAGAATTCGTTTAGATTCAGATAAACAGGCAATACTATCATCTTCATTTCCACGGAATAAATAATTTTTTGCTCTTATTTGCTGCTCTAAAGCGACGTTGATTAGTTGCTCCTCAGGAAGATCGCTACCTACGTTTTGAATTTCCAGAATTGTTTTTGTCTGCACAGGCAAGGCAATCTCAGCCAAATCCTTAATATCAAAGGTTGTGGAACGAAGTTTCAATTCTCTTAGAACTGGATGAATCACATCAATCGGCAACCCGCTTATCACTGATAAAAACCGGGACGCTTTTCCATCCGCTGAAATGGGCTGTGTTAATATTGCGTGAGCAATTAATTGAATTGCATTATTTGTCGGAAAATTATTTAACAACTCATAATAAACTTCATCAGGATTTTCTACGATTGAATCTAATATCGAAAAAACCACATGCCATATTGAAGAGATTTCGTTTTCTTTGGTATTGCTGGTTCGCAATGATAAAAAGGAGAGAAATTGGTAATTTTTCACCTCATCAAACTGGTATCGAACAAGATAAGCGATTTTTAATGCTGTAGCCAGATCATCTTGTTTGAGTGATTTAGTTATCCCACCTTGTAAAGCCTGGTAGGTTTTCTGTAAATCTTCTACCTTATCGCGAATTTTTCCCGGCTCAGTCTCCCCTTGATTTTCTTGAAGAGACACCATAAATATCGCTATTCTGGCTGGAGTCCAATAAGTTAAATCAGAACCATAACATTCATACATCCGGTCAGCAAAACCTGGAGATAATATTTGCCCCCACAAGGCACGTTCACGAGACAAAGAACTTAATATTTGTTTCGCTTCCTCCTTTTTAAAATTTTCCTGCAAAAATGTTAGAAACGATTTAATTTGTTCCATTTTAAAATTACCGCCGAATAATTACGCATGGAAGATAAGAACCGCTACTCCAACAAAAAAAAGACTTCCCATGATTATTAAAAAAATTCCAATGCCAGAAGCTGTTTTCGATAATTGATTTAAAGAATCGATTAGATTTGATGCATTACCAACCAAACCTGAAAGATCATCTGAGATTCCTTTTTCACCAAGTTTTGCAGTTGCTTCAGCTATTTGTGTTATCTCACTGCTAAATGTTTTCCGTATTAAAACAAAAATTCCACCTACAGAGCTCAGAATTCCAAGAGCTGCCAGGATAAAAATTAGCATTGTAAGAATTTGACCATCCATGATATCAAACACTGCTACCTCCTAAGTTTCATAATGAGAATTTTTATGTGTACCAATGTTGCAATATCTATGCCAGTGATTAATTACCCAATATTATTATTGCTTATTTTCTTTAACGATTTCGCCAGGAAGATTATATAAATCTATTGTATCTTCGTCACAGAACAAAATGGCTCGTTCAATAGCATTTTTCAATTCTCGGATATTTCCGGGCCAATCGTACTTTTGAAGGGCTTTCATAGCGGCCGGAGAAATATTAGTAATATTCAGTCCCATTTGTGCATTTTTTTCACGTAAAAAATAACCGACAAATTCAGGAATATCCTCTCTCCGTTCTCGCAAAGGAGGAACTTCCAAATCAATTACGTGTAAACGATAATACAGATCTTCTCTAAATCGGCCATCTTTAATTAATGACAATAAATCTTTATTCGAAGCAGCAATCACTTGAACATCAACAGGAATCAATTTTGCGCCCCCTACTCTCCTGATCACCCTCTCTTCCAACACACGCAACAATTTCGATTGCATATCCATTGACATGGATGAAATTTCATCCAGGAATAAAACCCCAGTATCGGCAACTTCCATAAGGCCTGGCTTTCGCTTGTCAGCACCTGTAAATGCCCCAGCTTCATGTCCAAATAACTCTGATTCAATCATAGTTTCTTGAATAGCAGCACAATTGATGGGCATAAAAGGTTTTTTAGATCGAGGACCTGATCTATGGATATAATTTGCTACGACTTCTTTCCCTGTACCCGTCTCACCCGTGATTAACACTGAAACTCCAGCAGCCGCAGCTCTTCTCGCTTTTTCCAAGGTATCAAGCATTTTCTTTGACTTTCCAATCAAGAAGCCTGTATTCCGCACCTGAGACTGTCGATATTGTTCCAATTCTCGACGCATCGATACCAATTCTCCAGCTCGTTCCAGAGATTTTTCCAACTGTTCAAATTTCAATGGTTTGGTTAGGAAATCATGGGCACCTTTCCTCATAGCCTCAACAGCAGTATCAATATCCCCAAATGCTGTAACCATAATCACAAATGGCCGCGTTGGCATGATTGAAATTTCATCCATAAATGCGGGACCATATCCATCGGGTAGTTGAATATCCAAAAGAATGATGTCGCCAATCCCCTTTTTTAAAAATTCCCTTCCCTCTGCTATCGTACCAGCAGCAGCAACTTCATATCCGCTTTCTTCCAGAAACTCACTTGCATTTTTTCGGAAATTCGCTTCATCATCAATTACTAAAACCGTTAAACTCATTTTATCAATTCTCCGTCACTGGCAATAAAACGTTAAATACTGTACCACCTGGAAACGATTCTACAATAATAGTACCCTTGTGCGCAGTAATAATTTGCTTGCTGATTGCTAACCCTAGCCCTGTTCCATCAGATTTTGTTGAAACAAAGGGTTCGAAAATTCGTTGTTTCATATCCTCCGGAATTCCAATCCCATTATCGGAAATACTGATTCGGATTTGTTTCTTTCTTAAATCCTGATTTTCATTTTCTGTAATAATTACACCTAAGACAGGATTATCAACCTCTTCTTTCATTGCATCAATTGCATTAGATAACAAGTTAATAAATACCCGTTCCAATGAACGTCGATCAGCATGTATCTTTGGTAAATCTTCAGCAATAGATATGTGCGTTTGAATTCCAAAATTGTCCATTGTAGGCTTCCACTTGCTCACAATATGATTTAGAAGAGAAGCAACATCTATGGGTTTAAATCGTGAATTATCTACCAGACGAGAATAAGACAGAAAACTTTCCATTAATTGTGTTAATCGCTCACAGTCTTCAGTCAACCGATCAACAATCTCCTGCGATGGATCATCCTCAGGCATTTTGCGTGTTAACAATTGTAAAGAGGTGCTGATATTATTTATCGGATTTCGAATGTCATGAGCAAAAGCAGAAATAAATTCTCCCAATATGGCTCGATTTTCTAATTGTTGTGTTCTTAAAGTGATTTGTTCATATTCACTTACATCAGAAATTAATACAACAATATTTTCAACTTTTTGTCCATCCATTATGGGTAATATTTGAATCTTTACAGAAAACGGGTATCCAGAACGATGATGGATTTGCAAATTCCCAAGATTGTGCGTTGGTATCCCTTTCTGTGCATCTAAAAACGAAGAAAGTAAAATGGAAGGCCCTATTATTACATCTTCAATCGGTTTTAATAATATTTCACTCTCAGAGTAACCAAACATTATTTCGCAGGCAGAATTCACTTTTTGAATAGATAAATCTGGCGCCAGTATAAATAATCCTTCTTTCAGGTTATTTATTAGATAATCCTGCAAACGTATTTTCTGGTCCCTGTTCTTCACCTCGGATAAAATATTCTCATTCAAGTTAAAATGAGAGATTGTCGCATTAAAATTCACCCGTACAAACTCCATTAGTTTCTCGACCCCCTTAGGTGGAGCTGTTATTTTATATCCTATCAATATTAGCCCCACTACTCCATGCCGAACCCCTAAAGGAATGCTGACAAAGTAATTTAATTGTAATAAGGAGTCTACTTTATCAATTTTTGCTTCCGAATTCAGATTGTTCCGCCATACCATTGACCGCGATAGCATCATCATATCCGATAAAGGAAGTTGTCTTGGCATCAAATTATTGGGGTCAAATCCGAAATTTCTACGATACACCATCCCATCATCATCAAGCCAATATATGTTGACAAGTTTTGCATTAAAAAGGCCTCGCAATATCGGGACAGATTGCTGCAACGCCAAATTTAGTGAATTTGCCTTAGATAATTCAGCCAGCTGAATTACCTGATCAAACTTTGATTTATTCACATCATACTCATTTTTCAATTCATCAGTAAGAGGAAGAATCTTTAACAATACCGTTTTGTTATCACTTGTTATTTTAAGTACAATAACTTTAATGATCTTGCATCTCTGATCAGCCATCACAATTTCTTGGGTAAATATATCCCCGAAATTTTTGCCATTAATGATCAAATCAGGAAAAATCATAGAAAGATGATGTCCAACTACATCCTCTTCTTTATATCCTGTAAATTTGCAAAATGTTTGATTAACAAGAATAACCAGGCCGAACGCTTTATCGAATAGCAACCCGGGTTGGTCTCCATATTCCTGATCTAGAATGTTTTTTTCTGAACCCTTTTGATCAGAGTTATAGGATGAAAATTTAGTTTGCCACAACTTTCCGTAAGTATGAGACTTTGTCATTTTGAGAAGACTTTCGAAGATGCGCTGGTAAAATGCCTTCCATTGATCGATATTTAGCAACAGTTCTGCGGGCTACGCTGTACCCCTGTTTTTGCAGTTCTTTCATAAGCTTGCTATCACTTTGTGGTGTTTTTTCCTTTGAAATAATTTCACATAACACACTTCTAACACCGAGATTCTGACTAAAGAAAGCTGAAAGTGGAATGATCTTGCCATTTTGTAATTCCACAGTTTTATTTGCTACCGCGCGGGATATGGTGGACTCATGAACATCGAGGATCTCAGCGACTTTGGCTCGTGTAACTGGTTTCAGATATTTTGCCCCATGCAATATAAAATCTTCCTGATTTTTTACCAAATACTGCATCAGACGAAGTATAGTGTAAGCACGCTGTTGTAAACATTTTACCAGTAATGCTGCCTTTTCATAGTCTTTTTGCCAGGCCTCTTTTTTCTCGCCCTCAATTTTGGCCATTGCTGCCCTGAATTCGGGATTAATTTTTGGCTGCCATAAATAGGGCATGAAGACTTCGACAGATAGCCCGTTTTCAGGATCTTCATTCAGATAATGAATAATAATGTCTGGTTGATGATAGACATGAAGGTTGGTCTTCGCGGGTGTTCTGGAAGTGCCCCAGTAACTGTGGGTAGGAAAAGGATTTAAATTACTGGCAATAAATTGAATGGCTTCTTCAATGTCACTCAGTTTCACTTTAAGGATTTTTGCCAATTGATCCATTTTGCGATGGTATAAGAGACTCATTCTTTCTTCGGTCAATACTTGATTAACAATTTCAGGGATTTCTTGTGATTGAGCAAGAACCTCTAATTGAATTTGCATCGCTTCGGTCGATGTCCTCGAAGCAAGTCCTAAAGGATCACAGTGTTGAATCATTTTTCGAACCCGTTCAACAACACTGATGGACACATGAAAATATCGTGCAATTTCAAATATTTCGATTGCCAAAAAGCCATTTTCATCCAGGTTCTGTACAAGATGTTCAGCAATCTGGTGCTCAATCCCATTTAATTCAATTGAAATTTGGGAAATTATATATGATGGAAGGGTTTCAGTTTTTACTGAATACTCATCCTCAATCATATCTTCATACTCATTGCTCACCCTGCTTCCCATCCTATCATGGTAGGTGTCATGAAGTGGTGATAAGAAAACAACAGGTTCACTTTCCTCACTTGTTTTAGGTTGGCTGCAAATAGGACATATTTCTGTGGGACCGAGAACTCGATGACACGTGGGACATCGCCGCTCTTCATCAAGCTCTAATGCAGGATTTTCAGCCAGCGCGGTGTCTAATTGCTGTATCAACTCTTGTGTATTCATATTTAAAAGCGTCATAGTCTGTGCCAGATGCGCAGTAGCTTGTGGACCAGTTGAAGTTAACGTATAATGTCCTTGTCGAAGCACAGGAAAACCCCTTTCAAATAGTAGGAAACGAATACTTACATACTATTATATAGTATTTAGTCGTTTGTGATGTGCAAGTTTTATGCCAGTAATTTAAATACACGCTCCCAGGAGATTCAATGTTATTTTTAGACATTATCGGTGGTGGATTAGCAGGCAGCGAGGCCGCCTGGCAGGCTGCTAACCGTGGCATTAATGTACACCTCTTTGAAATGAGGCCAAAAATAACAACCGGCGCTCACCAAACAGACCAATTAGCAGAAATGGTCTGTTCTAACTCATTTGGTTCCAAAATTTCAGATCGCGCTTCGGGACTGCTAAAGGATGAAATGAGGATCCTTGGTTCTCTTATCCTAAAATGCGCAGAAGAATCAGAAGTTCCAGCTGGCGGCGCTTTGGCAGTGGACCGGGATATCTTCTCTGAATCAGTAACAGAAGCTGTAACATCGCACCCAAATATCGTGGTCACCCGTGAAGAGGTTACTGAATTGGAGGCCAATAAAGCCACTATTATTGCTTCTGGCCCCCTTACTTCACCAGCGTTGTCAGAGAACATTTCTGAGATTACAAAACATGAGGGACTGGCCTTCTTTGATGCTATAGCGCCCATCGTGCGTGCTGAATCAATCAACATGGAGATAGCATTTCGCGCTTCACGCTATAATCGGGGAGAACGATCAGAGGGTGATTATATAAATTGCCCATTTACAAGAGATGAATATTACAACTTTGTTGAAGCAATCATTGGAGCCGAAAGAATTCAGTTACGCTCCTTTGAAGAGGAAATCAATCATGGCGTAAAAGCTGGATTACATACCTTCTTTGAAGGCTGCCTCCCGGTAGAAATTATTGCCAACCGAGGAAAAGAGTCATTAGCCTTTGGCCCTATGCGTCCGGTAGGATTGCGTGATCCGCGTACGGGAAAAAGACCTCATGCAGTGCTTCAGCTTCGTCAAGACAATCTTGCCGGGAGTATGTATAACCTGGTCGGATTTCAAACCAACCTGACCTATAAAGAACAAAAGAGAGTATTTCGAATGATTCCTGGTTTAGAAAATGCAGAATTTGAGAGATATGGACAGATGCATCGCAACACCTTCATTGCCTCACCTGCCCTCCTCAACCCCACTATGCAATTTAGAACGATCAATAATTTATTTTTTGCTGGTCAAATTACTGGAGTAGAAGGATATATGGGAAATGCGGCGACTGGTTTATTGGCGGGTATCAATGCGGCCAGATACCTGAATAACCTGCCATTATTAACTTTGCCAGCCGATACCATGCTTGGCGCTTTATGTCATTACATTACGCATGCAGAATTAGAAGCTTTTCAACCAATGAAAGCCAATTTTGGAATCATACCCCCTTTGCCTGAGGCAATAAAAGGGAAAAGAAATCGTGCCAGGGCTCACTCTGAAAGAGCAATCGCCGCTCTTCAGATGTTTATAAACAAAAATGAACCACTTTAGTAGACTCATAATTTTAATTTTTCTATTTATTCAGGTCCTTCTGACCTCATGCGGTGCGAATGAGACATCTCAAAATGTTTCCTTCGACGGTAATATAGCTTATCAATATATTGAAGAACAACTTCAGATGGGTTCACGCTATCCCGGCAGTGAAGGCCATGAGTCAATTCGAAATTGGCTTAGTACAAATCTCGACCATTATGGCTGGGAAATTGAAACCAATGAAAAATCCGAACAACCTGAAGTTTACAATATTATTGGGCATCAGAATACTTCTATAGAATATTGGATCATGATCGGCACTCATTATGATACACGGCAATTTTCTGATGAGGAAGCAGATATTTCGCGTCAGGCGCTGCCAGTAATGGGAGCTAATGATGGGGCATCCGGAACCGCAGTATTAATGGCTTTGGCCAAAAACGACTTTGATTCACTTCAATGTCACCTTTCAATTGCCTTTTTTGACATGGAAGATCAAGGGCATATTGATGAGCAAACCTGGAGTTATGGAGCATATTATTTTGTCTCGAGCCATGAAGATTTGCCGGATGAAGTCATTATTATCGACATGATTGGTGATAAAGGACTCGAAATTTTTAAAGAGAAAAATTCTACAGATTGGCTTGCTGACGCCATTTGGAAAAGTGCCTGGGAAGTCGGAGGGGAAGACCACTTTCCCAATCAATACAAATATTCAATGATTGACGATCACCTGCCCTTTAGTCAAGTAGGCGTGCCAACCGCATTACTCATCGACTTTGACTACCCTTACTGGCACACTAATGATGATACAATCGAGCATGTTTCAGCAGATAGTCTGGAGATCATTGGGAATACGCTTATAAATTATCTATCAACCCACCCCATTTGTAATCCAGTAAACAATGAACAATAATTCATATAAGGTACAACCATATCACAGGTTGATTTTCTAAACTCATTCAAGAAAATGCAAGGGAGAATAAATGGAAAAAACATTCAAACCCGCTCACCGTATTGAAAAATTTGGCTCTTATTATTTTTCCTCCCTTGGAGAAAGAATCAAACAACTCAAATCAACCAATATCGATGTTATCCGTTTGGATATTGGTTCACCAGACCTGCCGCCTACACAAGAAATTATCGACGCCTTATGCCAATCCGCAAACAATTCGTCTCATCATGGCTACACAATGCATAGCGGCACCTATGAATTCCGCAAAGAAATTTCCGACTATTACAAGAAGCGATTTAATATTGATCTTGACCCACACACCGAGGTTCTTTCACTCATCGGTTCTAAAGAAGGGCTCTTTCATCTATGTCAGGCATTTTTAAACCCGGGTGATGTCGTTCTTGTTCCTGACCCAGGGTATCCTGTCTATTCAGCAGCTACAAAAATTGCGGGAGCTATTCCAGTTCCATTTTCTCTTACAGAGAAAAATGACTTCCTTCCTAACTTTTCAGATATTCCTGCCAGCGTTGCAAAACAAGCTAAAATGATCTGGCTCAATTACCCTAATAATCCAACCGGGGCTGTAGCAGACCTGAACGATTTAAAACAAATGGTTGATTTTGCAAAAGAAAACCAAATTCTTATAGCTTTCGATGCTCCTTACACAGATGTCTGTTTTGATGGCTTTGAAGCTCCAAGCATCCTCCAGCTTGCAGGTGCCAGGGATATTGTGATCGAATTCAATTCACTTTCTAAAACGTATAACATGGCTGGATGGCGACTCGGTTTTGCTTGTGGGAATGCTGAAGTGATCGGTTTCTTGAGTACCTATAAAAGCCAATTAGATTCTGCTAATTTCAGACCAGCCCTTGACGCGGGTCAGAAAGCTCTCTCGGGCGACCAGAAATGGCTAAAGAGCCGCAATCAAATTTATGCAGAACGTAGAGATATTATTGTAAAAGCGTTAACAGAATGCGGTATGAACCCACCCACCCCATTATCAACCCTCTATATCTGGTGCAAGATTCCAAAATCTTTCACTTCAAGCAAAGAATTTTGTGATGCTTGCCTCAACGAAATCGGTGTTAGCTTTGCACCCGGCTTCATTTATGGGGAAAACGGCAAGAGCTACATTCGCATATCTTTAGGCGCAAATACTGAACGGATCAAAGAAGCTATGAGTCGCTTGAAGCAGTGGCTTTCGAATTCTGTATTATAATCATTTTCATGACAAGTCATCAATCAATGGAAACCCGATCACCGAAAGAAAAGGCTTTTTTAATCGGTGCCGATATTGCAAAAGAAAATAACCTGCTCTCAATTGAAGATTCACTTGAGGAACTTGCGATGCTTGCTGATACAGCAGGTCTTGAAGTTGTTGGGGAATTATTTCAGAAGCTCTCACATCCGCATCCTTTAACATATATCGGTACAGGAAAAGTCGATGAAGTCATTGCGATGGTAGAAGAGACAGAAGCGGATGTTGTAATTTTTGATAACGAATTATCAGCCCGCCACATGCGCGAATTAGATAAACGATTTGAGGAAAAAATTGGCTCAGACCGTGTAAGAATTCTTGATCGTTCAGTTTTAATTCTTGATATTTTCGCACTTCATGCGAGAACACGCGAAGGAAAACTCCAGGTTGAACTGGCGCAGTATCAGTATAAACTTCCCCGCTTAACTCGGGCCTGGACCCACCTTGCTCGACAGGCGGGCGGTGGCGGCGGACGAACAGGCAGTTCTGGTGGGGTAGGTTTGCGAGGTCCTGGTGAAACTCAGCTTGAGACCGACCGCCGCGAGATATTGAGAAAAATTAACAGCTTAAAGAAAGATATTGAAAAAGTACGCGCACATCGAGCAAGATACCGTAAAACAAGAAAGATGAATAAAATTCCTGTAGTTGCATTGGTAGGATACACTAATGCAGGGAAATCAACCCTCCTGAATACACTTTCTGATGCCGGTGTTTACGTTGCTGATCAATTGTTTGCCACACTGGACCCCACAACTAGACGAATAAAGAGCCCTTCAGGTACTGAAATTTTATTAACAGACACTGTGGGATTTATCCAGAAGCAACCCGCCCAATTAATTGCAGCTTTCCGCGCAACTCTTGAAGAAATCGCAGAAGCTGATCTGCTACTGCATGTAATTGATTCCTCACATCCAAATGCTTTAGCCCAATATCAATCAGTATTAGCTACGCTTTCTGAAATCGAAGCAGACCATATACCCTCTTTGACTGTTCTTAACAAAATTGATAAACTTCCAACGTCTCCTGAACAGATGAATTTTTCTCCCGATTTCTATCGTCCCATTTTCATTTCTGCACAGAAAGATATCGGGATCACTCAGTTGTTAGAAGAAATTGAGGTAAACCTCTTTGACTCATATTCTCAAATAACCGTCCAACTCCCATTTGAAAAAGGCCAGTTAGTTTCTATGTTTCATACACACGGCAAAGTTGATGAGGTAGAACATAATCAGGATGGGGTGAAAATCAAAGGACTGATTCCTCTACATTACTTACCTTATTTCCAACCCTATATCATTTAATACCCAACAAGATATGAAGAAGGGAAGATAATGCTCCGCAAATTGTCCAGTTTGATTGATAAGCTATCTGGTTTTTTTGCAGCAAAAAAAGGCTTGCTGCCCATTATTGGATTACTGCTGATCGTCCTCAACTTCATTTTCCGTTTCTTTCCAATCAATTTCTATACTCAAACCGATTTTTTTTTGCATCTTGGTTTGATCATTGTCATTCTGGGCTTCATGCTTGGTTGGGCCTTATAACGCAGGAATTTGATTTTTTTTAGCTGATTGTCGCCTTTAGAATTATCTGAGAAGATTTTTTTTGAACCTCGGTGTTAAAGCAAAAACGAGTTATTGGAAAAACTCGTTTGCTGTTTTTGTTCATAGATTTGATTAATTATTCAAGAAAACAATCAATTCTGTTACCATTAATTCAACTGTTTTCTCGCTCAGTCTCTATCCATACTGATGACTTCGCGGCCCTGATAATAGCCACAACTCTTGCACACAGTATGTGGTAAACGCATTTCGCCACAATTGCTGCATAGAACCAGATTCGCTGTTTTAATGGCATGATGTGCGCGGCGGCGGTCTCGTCGACCCTTAGATATTTTTCGTTTTGGAAGCGGTGTCATTTGTAAATCACTCCTGTTGATTTGTTTCATTAAAATCGTTAACCTTACGGTTAACGAAGCAATTATAATAAAGTAATGATATTATTGTCAAGCAACCGAGCTTAATAATATTTTTGCTTTTTCAAAATAAGAACTGTATTATACCCCAAAATCGTGCTTAATGAAAATAAAAGTCTTTTCCATTAATGCATTAAGTACTATATAATTATTTAATCTATATTCAAACAAGAAAGTAATTGCTCAACTAAGAATTGAGTATCCAGGATGTCTCATATGCTTTGGTTTGAAATTAAATCATTTTTACTAGGATTACTCTCGGCTTCTATCCTCTGGGCAGTCTATTACCGCAACCGCCAGCATATTCACGATGTTTCAGAAGTGGTCAAACAAAAGAATAAAGAAGCAGAAATAACTGACGTTAAAGGAATTGATAAATTAATCCGTTCAGAAATATTTCGTGATTCTCAACATTGTCATCTCGCCTCACAGATTTTTCCATTAAACAACATTTTTGTTGAACCTGAACTGATGGCTTACCCATTCACCAATGCTGAAGATTTGGGGGATCCACCTATCATCGACCAGTTAATCCCATACCTTCCAGATTGGCCAGAATTAAGCGGTTTATTTAACCTGCAGGGCGTCCCGATGAGGAACTTACTGAATGCGCCAATAAAAACTGTATTAATTGGGCCATTAGGGAGTGGAAAATCAACGATTCTGGCTTATTTAGCAGGTAAATTTGCAAATGAAGAAATTGGTAAAAAAAGATTTGATCACTATTTACCAATATTCATCCATACTTCAGATTTAGAGTTTAAGCAAAAAGAAAACAGAAGCAAAGATGAAATTCTTGTGCATTCTTATGCGGTTAGATACCGTTCGTTATTGCGTTCGAAAGTTATCGGACAAATTACAAATTACATTAGAGCGAATAGAATCATTTTGCTTTACGATGGAATGGATGAGCTATCTGAAAAAGAATTTGATCAACATACAACTTTCCTTTCTCAATTTGCAAAGGAGCATCCAAAGATTCGAATAATCACTACCGCCACTCCCGCTTATTTGGGAAAATTATCAGTCAATGAGTTTTATCCCATCGTCTTGAAAGGTTGGAGTGAAAATCGGCGGCTTCAATTAATCAAAAAATGGTCCTCGCTCTGGAGTTACAACCTTTTTTCTGAGGATGCGGTCAGACAAAACACAATCCGGCAACTTATTGAAAATTGGTTAATATCTGACCGTTCTTATAGAAATCCATTAGAAATTACCCTTCGAATCTGGTCTTATCTTTCGGGAGACACAATAGGAGATTCACTCACAAGTGATATTGAAGCCTATTTCCGCAGATTAACAGATGGCAAAATCTCACATTCTGCGATAGAAGCATTAGCTTATTCTTTTTTCCAAAACCAATCTAACTCGATGCCTCACGCAACATTGGAAATGATGCTAATTAAAAACAAGTTTAAATTAAAAAAGGAAAGCGTCTCAGAAACCACAAAAAAGGAATTGGGAACAGAAAAACATTCCCGAAAAACAGGATCATCAGGCCTTGCTATTCTAGAAAAGCTGGTTACAATAGGTTTCCTTGAAAATAGTGCTTCCCAAGAATTAAGATTCAAGCACCCCATCATTCTCAGTTATTTTGCTGGATTCAGCACATTCAATCAAGAACCCATTCACAACAACCTTCAAACATATCCAATATTTAATGCTGTGTTTGGATTCTCTGCTACTTTACAAGAAGACCCTGCCTGGGTACTTGATTTATTAGTAAAAGCAAACGCTTCTGATCTCATGCAACAAGATATCGTCATGATCGCTCATTGGCTAAAATATTCATCTCCAGAAACTCAATGGCGGACAGAAGTAATAAAAAAACTTGTCAGCATCCTTCGAAATGAAAAATTACCTCAACCACTTCGTTATCGGGCATTTGCAGGATTATTATCAAGCAACGATGCTTCTATTTCGAAAATATTCCCAAAATTACTCGAATCTAAATCAGCAGAACAAAGGAAATTTGGTGCACTCGGTTGTAGCTTTTCTAACAATAAAATAGCGCAAAATCTGCTTATAAATTCAACGAATGATGATTCCGATATAGCATGCTATGCTGGAATCATCGGGTTGAGTATGGTGCAAAGCAATAACCCTCATCAGATTTTGCGGGAATTCATTCTGAACTCCAACGATGAAAATGCCTGCCGCACTGCTGCTGAAGGCCTGGCACGGATTATCCCTGAAGGACATAAAATACTAAAGGAGCTAGTAGAATCTGAAAACATCGTGATACGTCGTTCGGGCGTATTTGGCCTTGCAGCAGCTCAGGAAAATTGGAGCAAACAGCTCTTGGAAGACTTATCGCAGGATGACACCGAATGGATTATTCGAACTACAGCCAGTCGTCTACTTGAAACAGCGCAAAATCGTTCTTACGCAATTCCTCGTCCCTTAACACCTTATATAAATGCAGAGTGGCTAATAAAATATGCGGCTTCTATTGGGAAAGGAATATCACCGGAATTCCCGCCAATTGATTTATTGCTTCAAGCATTAACCAATAAAGACGGTGACTTACAGTGGAACGCTTTAAATTATCTTCGCAAATACCACGAGAACGAGGTTACCCGCGCAACGCTAAAATGTTATTTCAATCCGGATACAAGTGTTGGTACTGCTCGTGCTGCTGATTACAACCTTTGGCTATATTCAGTCTCCAAATACGAATGATGGGTAGTTGATCAACCAATATTAGGTGTATCGAGATAGACGTTTATTGACAACCTCGACTGGAATATCCAGAAGGCAAATCAATTTCTTGTTCTCACTATCACCAGCTATAATTTCTATTTGCTCTCGAGAAACATTCAACATCTTAGATAAGTAATCAACCAGAAGCGTGTTCATAGAGGTATTGTCAGCTTGCTGGTTTTTCAAATCAATAAAAATTAATCCATTAGCAGAAATACCGCGGACACAGTTTTTCTCAGCACCGTAATTTACATGGATTTGAAGCGCAGCACCACCCATAGGATTGGAAAATTGTTTTTCATCTTGCTCTCGTTCCATTGTTTTCTCCTTAAAATAGGCGCTGCAAGAAATTTCGAAGGACTTCGATGATTAATAATAATATAATCGGACTGAAATCAATTGTCCAGTTACCTGGCAAATATTTACGAATAATTTCTAACATTGGCTGAACAATATTGTCCAAATTCTCTCTTAAAGGGTGGTAAGGCTGCAAAAAGTACGACACCAATACATCAGTAATAATGAGTAAAGATAATATCCCGGCAATAATCGAAATCATTGTATCAAACATCTTAGATTTGTCTCTCCTTATTAAATCCTTTTCCCTAAAACCGCCTCGCCTAGGCGGATAAAGGTAGCCCCTTCTTGAACTGCCACTTGATAATCTCCACTGGTGCCCATAGAGCATTCTTTCAAATTCAAATTTTCGTAATGATGCTGAAGAAAACTTTGTAGTTTCCTCAATCTCACAAAATATGGACGAGAATCTTCTTGAGCTGCACACAATGGCGGCATCGTCATAACTCCTGAAACTTCCAAACCCTCTAGCATAGAAATTAAATCAAGATCATTGAATAAATCTGCCCATTGCTTTTCATCCCAGGCAGGCCACCCCCACTTGCTTTTTTCACCGCTCACGTTGAATTGCAGCAAAACAGGTATCTTTCGCCCTACATATTTTGCTTTCATACTTAGTTTGATTGCCGTTTTTAACCGATCCAGGGAATGAACCATCGTAAAATATTTTGAAATAAGTGAGAGCTTCCGAGATTGGATATGTCCAATCATGTGCCATTGAGCTTCAGGAAACTCTGGCTGCAATGCTTTTATTTTTTCAACCGCTTTCTCAGGATAATTTTCTCCAAGAATATCCATTCCATTGCTCAAAACCATACGTACAGTTTGCAAATCGCGACGCTTCGTTACAATCATTAGTTTAATAGATTGTGGATTCCGGTTTGAAGAACGCGCAGCACGCACGATATTTTCTTGAACAATTTCTAATTTTCCCTTAAATTCAGCATAATTAGGTTCACCCATAAAACAATTATACTCCTCATTCAAGCAACGTTATGAATGCAGCAAACCTCCCTGTTTTCCCCATTTCTCTTCGATGAGAATACCAATCATTTGTATTTGAATACGTTGAAATGCCTGCAATTTCGATCTGCTTTACCCCTGATGCACGCAGACTGATTTCATTCGCATGCCACATATTAAAAAAAGCATGATCCTCATCCTTACCATATCTGAGTAGTTCTTTGGAATCCTCCCCAAAGGACCGCCTTACCTGATCAATCACCTCTTTCCCCACTTCATAATCTTCAGGTCCGATTGAAGGTCCGATGCATGCAATAATATCCTTTGGCGAAGAATTATAACAGCTGACCATTTTTTCGATTGCAGCACACGGAATTTGCCTGACTGTTCCCAACCAACCCGCATGAACCATACCAATCACTTTTTTCACAGGATCAAACAATAGAATCGGAGTGCAGTCTGCAAACCGCATTAATAATGTCACTCCTCTTTTATTCGTTAATGAACCATCTGCTTTTTGATGTTCTACTGATTTTTCTCGAGCTTTATCAGTACAAAGAACGGTATTCCCATGAACCTGCCAGACATCAAAAACAGATTCTGCTTTAATATTCGCTGCCCTAAATAATCGTGTTAAATTTTCTCGAACAAGTCGAGGATCGTCACCAACTGTGCTGCCAATATTGAGTGAATTCCAGGGCGCCGGTGATATTCCCCCATGGCGGGTAACAATGCCATGATTAAGTGAATAGTTCCTCAAGCTATTAAACTGAAAATAACGAATACCCTGTTTTTCTAAAAACCTCATTCTGCAAGGCTCTCTTCACTTTCTAACGCCTTCACATAAGCAAACTTCTTAGATAAGATCACTCTTGTTTCACGCATACTGTCTTCTACTTGAGGCATTAAAAACCAAAATGTCATAATCCCGAAGATGGTTCCTGTCACGGCACGGAATAAGGGTGTGCTTTCTCGGATGATCATCCATTCTGGCATATTAATCCCAACCATGCCTGGCAATTGAGAAACCCCGTCCAAACCGATTGGACCAAGCCCAAGTAGAATCCACATATACCACGGGATAGCTTTGATACGATTCCCAGACAAGGCATATACAACTGAAAACAAAAACATTGCTCCATAAATCGCAAGGCACCGTTCACAAATAGCAACCTTGTACCCCATAAAATCATTGCCTCTAAATTCGCGTGCTAACAATACCGCTTCAGAACTCTCGGTTTCACCCACGACATCTTCATAGTTCAGAATTCCTTCAATGCCTGCCAGTTCTCTGGGATAGTAAGCCTGCTCACCAAACAAGAAAAAAGAGCGAAAAGCTAATTGATGACAAAATGGTTTATAGACTGTATAAATCACATTTGCTGCTCCATTTGCACCCACATTCATCATAACTGGTGCCAATACAGCCAGCCCGACATACAACAATAAAACCAGCGAGAATAACCACGGATATCGTTTTGAGAACCATTGATTAAATCGATCCGAACGAGTGATGCTGCGGCCGCGTGATAAATTTGCCTGGTAATTTGGGTTATTCATATTCATCTCGTCCCGTTCTGCTGCTGCTAAAAGGGTAACTCTTATATCCTTTTTTTTATGAGGCGGTTTTGCACGGTAAGGTCCTGCTTGAACAACCGGATTTTGATCTTGAAAATATTCAGCCATTCCTTGATCTTCATTAAGATCAATAATGATAACTCTAGAAGGAATTTCTTCTCCCAAAGATTTCACAATGTCAATCACCTGTTTACTTTCTTCACGCTCAGGATAACAATAAATTGAAACAGTAATCATTGCTGCTTTTTCTCCTACTCATGATTCAATCACTTTGATATTCGTACTGGTAAACATTTGATCAACTGTAATATCACCAGGATACAGAGAAACAACTGGAGAAGTCCAGCGGAAAATCCACTTTGCATCTTCAGGGCTGGCATTGATGCACCCATGAGAACGAGGAGTACCAAAATTATTATGCCAGAATGTTGAATGAATCGCAATTCCATCCCCAATAAATAAACAAGTCCAGGGAATACCGGGCAGATCATAACCACCAGAAACGGTTCCCCCAGCCATATGAATGGAAACCAATTTACGCCAAATATAATGTGACCCGGTCGGTGTCGCCCATTCTTCCACCTCTTCTCCCCATGCATTATATTTTGCACCCGATGAAATCCGGCAAAAATATACTTCTGAGCTGCCTTCAAAACAGGATAAGACCTGGTGATTCAAATCAATTTGAATCGTTTTCTCTTCTGCTTCCAGGTGAATTGGGGCAATATCTGCCTCGGTAATAATCCGGAAACCTTCAGCCTCAGCCCAAAAAATATCTCCATAAGTACCGTATTTTTCATTCACCCGATATTGAGTGGCGCCAGCAGCACTCGTCCGGATATCATCAATCCACATCACCTGACTATAATACAGCTTTGGTAAAGTTGCGGCCTTCAACCAGGGAGCACGGGCAGGTGGGTTTGCAAGTACCAGATCAACATAAGGCACTGTTACTTCTGCCCAGAAACCTCTTCCAATATTTGTTTCTGGCAGAACCTGAACAGGTTCATTCGGATGATATTCTACAGGTTGAATACTTGGGGCATAAACATATCCTTCAGGAATTTGAACCCAGCTCCTGCTTAATGCCAAACCCGGAGCTTCTCCAATAACCTCGCGAAGCCAAACAACAATCATATCCTTGTATAAAACACCAACGGACTGGCTGTTGACTGAAGGCTTCAGACGAATATCAAGCTTTGGAACGCATACCCGCCCTAATCGCTCAGCATCGCTCCATTCTGTTGAAAGATGATCCCACGATTTAAGAGGAGTCATTGCAACAGCACCAATCCCCATTAAACCAAGCTGTAAAAAGTCACGTCTGGTGAATCTTTTTCGTTTTTTCATATAATTCATTGACTTACTTCCACTATATGGCAATCGTTGTTACATGAAGCATTACGCAAAGACATTACCCCATTTCTTTAATAAAAGAAATCAACAACCTGTCCACCATCAGTATTAAATCCTCGCTCATTGTGCAATAAAAGCAATCATCAAACTAATGCTTGAGAATACCTGCAAACCATAGAGGTCGAGACATAACAAATCTCCAAAAGAAAGATGAATGACAAAAGATACCATCAATTTTACTTCAGTTTCATTCTCTTTAATTATAAAACAACGAAGGTTAGTATATTATCATTTCTTCTGCATCAACCAATTCCATCAAGTTAATAACGAACCGATCATATTGGTAATAAACGACCCCATATGTGCTAAAAAAACTGATATTCAATAAACTGCTTCATTCTTAATCAATTCATTAACAGGTGTTGTTACCATGGAAGATATATCCCGGCCTTCGCTTATGGCTTCTCGTATATTTGCTGAAGAGATGTTAATCTTTGGCATATCAATTCTATATAACCGTTTTTTAATTCCTGGAACTTTCGAATTAAGCTCATTCATATCAATCGTCACACCGGGCCTATCAGCTACAATAATTCCATCTACCCTATCGAATACAAATTCTTTGTGATGATACCATTTAGGCAGATATTTGAGTGAGTCGGCACCTAAAATACAATACAATTCGATTGGTTCTTGATATTGCTGACGAATTAATTTCGCTGTATCCACACTGTAATAAGGCGGCGTTCGAACTAAATCTACCCGGCTAAATTCAAAACAGTTTTCAACAGATACCATTAATTCAATCATTTTTATGCGTTGCTTAAGTGTAGCAAATGTCTTGTGTTTTAACGGTGATAAAGGGGTTAATACCCAAAGTACCTGGTCAAGTGCCATTTGCTCAAATGCTTTCCTGGCTAGTGCTAAATGTCCTAAATGAGGTGGATCAAAAGTGCCACCAAAAAATCCGATTTTTAACTGGCTCACTATTCCTGCCACTCAAGAGTATATTCGCCAATCTGAACAGTCTCTCCAAGGGCGATACCGGCATCTCGGAGTGATTCATCAATTTTCAGCACTTCTAAAATCCGTTGAAATCGTCTCACAGAGCCCGGTTGATCCCACCAGGTCATTGCGGCAGCACGTTCAATGGATTTTCCTTCTACCAGATAAATACCTTCATCAGTTTTTGTGATCGTGAATAATCGCGGGTCTTCCTCAACGCGGTAAACGGGTATCGTTTCAACGGCTTCCGGTTCTGGGGTTTCTTGCAGCAAATGATAAGCCTTCCACATTAATTTTCGCAAATTAAGATGAGAAGCAGCTGACACAGATAACACTTCATGACCCAATGCCCGAAGGTCGTCTTCAATTAACTCCCACATCGCCTGAGCATCTGGTAAATCCATTTTATTTAAAACGATTATTTGGGGTTTTTCTCCCAGTTTCTCATCAAACAAAACTAATTCTGCATTGATTTGGTTGAAGTCCAGCAGAGGATCTTCAGAAAGACCATCAAGGACGTGGATGATGATTCTGGTTCTCTGAATATGGCGCAGAAAAGCATCCCCCAGTCCAACGCCCATATGCGCGCCTTCGATCAATCCAGGAATATCCGCAAGGATAATCGAGGTATCCAGATCCAATTCCGTAACACCCAAATTGGGTTCTAAAGTGGTGAATGGGTAATTTGCAATTTTTGGTTTTGCGTTGGTTACAGACGCCAGAATACTCGACTTTCCTGCATTAGGCATACCCACTAGTCCAACATCTGCAATCAACTTTAATTCCAATCGCAGGGAACGTTCTTCACCCGGTTCACCACGTTCTGCGGTTCTTGGAGCTTGATTCCTGGAATTCTTGAAGCGTGCATTTCCCCTGCCCCCCCTGCCTCCCCGGCAGATAAGATAAGTTTGATCATCATCCACCAGATCAGCCAACACAGCGTCAGTAAGAGCATCGTAGACAATCGTCCCCGGAGGAACATCTAGGAACAAATTCTCGGCTGAACGGCCGGTTTGATTCTTAGGGCCACCCCTTTTTCCATTGTCAGCAATAAACTCAGAATGAAACCGAAAGTTGGTTAACGTATTAATATGCCTGTTAACACGAAGAATTACATTCCCGCCCTTACCACCATCTCC
>CAZQSG010000025.1:0-27897 GCA_964595925.1 uncultured Anaerolineaceae bacterium
ACATATCTGTGGCGCATTTCTCTTTTCACTGGTCCGAACCCGTTGATCATCACCAACGATCTTTGCAACATCCCCGAAGGTGGCATCGCTATTGCGACTAACTACTCAATGGAGCAGTTCTACTTCTGCCCCGGAACTGATCGCTAAGAGAGAGGTAGTTTGTTGTATAACGAGATAAATTAAGACCTGTCGCTGGGGTTTGGGAAAATCCCCATCCCCAGCGACATTTTTAAAAAATATATTTCTGCTTGTGATCTTATTTTTTTTCAAAACGAGAAAAGTAAGACGAGAAGCGGGAATATGAGTGGAGAAGTTCTTTTTCAGAATTCCCGTAAATATTTTTATGGAGGGCTTAAGAATGCTTAAATATATCATCCGCCGCTTATTAATGATGATTCCTATGATGGTCTTGGTATCAATGGTGTCATTTATGCTAATTGAATTACCGCCTGGAGACTTCATGACCCAGCAAATTACTAACTGGGAGCTATCTGGTCTGCAAGTCAGCCAGCAGGAAATTGATAGTATGGTTCGGCGTTTTGGCCTGGACCAACCTGTTCATATCCGTTACATGACATGGGTAAAACGACTTGTTATTGATCAGGACCTGGGTATTTCATTTGAATACCAGCGTCCTGTGATGGAGCTTATCAAAGAACGGTTGCCAGCCACGATGATTCTGGTAACAATTTCACTGTTTGTTTCATGGGCTGTTGCCATTCCAGCTGGAATCTATTCAGCCACCCATCAATACTCAATATTGGATTACCTCTTTACCTTTTTTGGTTTCGTTGGAATGGGGTCTCCAGGGTTTTTGGTGGCCATGATTCTGGCCTGGATCAGTATTCGATATTTTCATTTCTCACCGATTGGTTTAATGTCAATGGATTATATTGGGAAAGCGTGGGACTGGCCCAAGTTTATTGATGTTATGAAGCATGCCTGGTTCCCGATTTTGGTGATGTCGCTTTCGGGCACAGGTGGGTTGATGCGTACGATGCGTAATAACTTGTTGGATGAATTGGGCAAACAATATGTAATGACCGCCCGTGCTAAGGGGTTGCCTTTTGGTAAATTATTGATGAAGTATCCAGTCCGATTAGCATTGAACCCTGTGATTGTGGGAACGGCCGGGATACTGCCAGGTCTTTTTGCTGGCGGCGGATTAATTGCCATTGTTTTGGGGTTGGATACGATCGGCCCGCTATTATTGATGGCGGTTCAGGCACAAGATATGTATGTTGCAGGCAGCATATTAACCATACTTGGAGCATTGATCATGTTAGGAAACTTCTTATCTGATCTGGTGCTGGCCGCTGTAGATCCCCGTGTGCGTTTGGGAGCAGGAGTGGTGCGATAATGACAGAACAAGAGAAAAAACCACCTGTAGAGGAAATTAAAAATAACGGCACTACAATTGAAGTGTTAGAAGGTATTACTAAGGGCGATGAAGATATTTATTATGCTTCGCAAACCCAGCTGATTATCTGGCGTTTTAAAAGGCATAAAGTGGCGATGCTTTCGCTCATCGTTTTGGTGTCCATGTACATAATAGCCATCATCCCGGGATTCTTTGCTCCCTATGCAAGCGATCAACGTTTCAAAGGGTATTCTTATTCACCAATTTCTAAGATCCGATGGTTCGCAGAGGGTGAAGGTTTTGTGGGACCTTATGTCTATGGATTAACGACTGAGTTGGACATGGAAACATTTAAGACCACTTATGTCGAAGACATTGATGCAGGACGTTTCCCCATTGGGTTGTTTATAAGAGGTACAGAACCTTATAAATTGCTGGGTCTATTCGAAAGCGACTTGCATTTATTTGGTGTGAAAAACCAGGTAGCTGAGGAAACCCCTCCTATCCTGTTGTTTGGATCTGATCAAGTAGGTCGTGATGTCTTCACCCGTACAGTTTATGGTGCGCAAATTTCACTGACCATTGGTTTGGTCGGCGTACTCATCAGTTTCGTAATGGGTATTACCCTGGGTGGTCTGGCGGGATATATCGGCGGTGTTTTTGACGGAGTTGTTTTGGTTGTTATTGATCTGCTTCAGACCATTCCACAACTGCCGTTATGGATGACGCTTTCTGCCGCAGTTCCGCGCGAAATTCCTGTCGTTCAACGGTATTTTATGATGACGCTTGTACTCTCTTTCCTTGGATGGACAAACCTGGCTCGTGTAGTTCGTGGTCGCTTACTGGCGATGCGTGAAGAAGATTTTGCACTTGCCGCCAAAGGTGCTGGAGCCAGTGACTGGCGGATTGTGATGCGCCATCTCATCCCTGGTTTTACAAGTCATCTTATTGTTACAATCTCGATCAATATTCCAGCCATGATTCTGGGTGAAGTATCACTTGGTTTCCTTGGGTTAGGGATGCAGAAACCAGCCATCAGCTGGGGTGTATTATTACAAGATTCACAAAATATTGTTGCTATTGCAAACCAACCGTGGATGATGATTCCCGCTTTGGTGGTTATTGTCACGGTGCTCTTATTCAACTTCGTAGGTGATGGACTGCGAGATGCAGCTGATCCATACGTAATGTAAAGAAAGGATATTAATATGGTTGAAAAGAATCAAAATCAACTTCTTGTAGAAGTCGAAGACCTGAAAACCTATTTTTATCTGCATGAAGGTACAGTAAAGGCCGTCGATGGTGTCAGCTTTGAATTGTTCAAAGGGAAAACACTGGGAGTGATCGGTGAGAGCGGCTGCGGCAAATCTGTTACAGCCCGTTCAATCATGCAGCTGGTTGCATCTCCCCCTGGAAAAATAATTAATGGCTCGATCAAGATCCATCATTATGATGAAGAAGGAAAACAAAAAAATGTAATTGATATTCTCAAGCTGAAACCAGATGGAAAGGAAATGCGGAAAATTCGCTGGAAAGATATCGCAATTATCTTCCAGGAACCAATGACATCAATGAGTCCGGTGCATACCGTATTTGACCAGATCAATGAAGCCATCCGACTGCATCTTCCTGAAGTGTCCAAGCAAGAAAGCCGGGAGCGGACGATCGAATTAATCAGACGAGTTGGTATACCGCAGCCAGATGTAATGGTAGACGCGTATTCCTATCAATTAAGTGGAGGGATGAGGCAGCGAGCGATGATCGCGATGGCCTTGTCCTGCAATCCGGCGCTGTTGATAGCAGATGAACCGACAACGGCATTGGATGTAACGGTGGAGTCCCAGATTTTGGAACTGATTCGAGAGATTCAGGACGAATATAACATGGGGATCATGTATATCAGCCATGACCTGGCGGTGGTAGCCGAAATGTCAGATGACATTATGGTGATGTATTTGGGGCAGGCGGTAGAGAAGACCGATGTGAACACGATATTTGACAGACCGATGCATCCGTATACACAGGCGTTATGGCGGTCGATACCAACGATAGATGGAGATATTGATCGATTGGAACCCATCCAGGGTACGATCCCAAGTCCTTATTATAAACATACTGGTTGTCGGTTTTATGAACGCTGCGAACAACGGATTGAGGGAGTGTGTAATTCGACCTTCCCTGAACTGATTGAAGTAAACCCAGGACACTTCGTACGCTGTTTACTGTATAAGTAAGCCGGGCTTGGAAAACAGGAGGAATATTAATGAGTGAAAATTCCCAGGACATCATTCTTGATGTCAAAGGATTAAAAAAGTATTTTCCGTTGAGCACCGGCGGTGTATTTCGTAAGGTGTCAGGGTATATTAAGGCTGTTGATGATGTAAGTTTTTATGTTCGTCGTGGTGAAACAGTTGGTGTCGTCGGCGAGAGCGGCTGTGGAAAAACGACCCTCGGCCGATGCGTCAGCAAATTGTATAATGCAACCGGTGGAGAGATCAACGTCCATCTTAAGGATGGCACAGTGTTGGACGTCAATAATCTTGACAAAGAGGATCGTTCTACCTTTCGCAAAAGTGTACAGATGATTTTTCAAGATCCCTATGCTTCATTGAACCCGCGTATGACGGTTCTAAACATCGTCGGTGAATCACTTCTGGTGAATCACGTTGCAAAAGGCACAGAACTTGAAAATATAGTGGGAGAGATTGTTCAGCGAGTGGGACTGAAGGTCGAACACCTTCGCCGTTATCCGCACAGTTTCAGTGGTGGTCAGCGTCAGCGTATTGGCATTGCACGTGCGCTGGTGATCAACCCTAAATTAATTGTGGCAGATGAACCTGTTTCGGCGTTGGATGTATCAATTCAGGCGCAGATATTGAACCAATTGAAAGACCTGGCGCAAGATTTTGGTCTTTCCTATATGTTCATTTCGCACAACATGAGTGTTATCCGCTATATGAGCGACCGCATTATGGTGATGTATGCGGGTAAATTGGTAGAAGTGGCTCCGAAAGAAGTGCTTTTGAACCAACCGCGCCATCCCTATACGGAATTATTATTGTCAGCAGTTCCGCGGGTTTCGAGGCGGGGGACATACCGGATGGTGACCCCGGGAGAACCCCCGGATTTATTGAACCTGCCAAAGGGATGTGTATTTAATCCACGATGTAAATTTGCAAAAGACGTGTGTTATGAAGTAGAGCCAGAGATGAGGCAGGTAGGGCCTGACCATTTTGTACGTTGTCACCGATATGATGAAATAAAATTGAAAGGAATTTAATTCCGTTATCAATCCAACCAAAACTGAATTTGATTCCAGTTTTGGTCGGATGAAAAATTATCAGTAAATTAGCTGTAAAAAAGCATACATAACGAGAGAGCGGTGAAACAATCATATGTTCGGTCAATATAAAAGAACTGGGCAGTAATGAGGCTCATAAATTATTTAAGAAGGTATTAAAATTTTAGGCGATGATCAGATTAGAAGCAGTTCAATTGCGTTGCGAAAATAGAATAACACCACTTGGTGTTGACGTTCAAGCACCTATGTTGAGTTGGATTTTAAACTCTTCTCGCCGGGGTGAACAACAAATTGCTTACCAGATTCTGGTTGCCAGCTCACCTGAGCGATTAACGAAACATGATGCTGATTATTGGAATAGCGGAAAAGTATCCTCTAACGAGACAGTAAATGTACTTTATCAGGGAAAACCGCTGCCTTCAATGGTTTCGTGTTACTGGGTCGTGCGTGTTTGGGGACGTGATGGCAGGGAATCGAAATGGTCAGCACCAGCGCGATGGGTGATGGGAGTATTAACACAGCGCGAATGGTTTGCGGATTGGATTGGCGCGATTGGCAACAAAGAAGCAAACCTGCCAACTGGACGGAATTACCATCTGCATTATGTAGGCAGTGCCCCGGATGATCCCTGGGCAGCTGTGCCAGACCTGGCGAAGGCAAGCATCATGCTGCGTAAAGAAATTTTTGTGTCAGACGGGCTGGACCGAGCTACTGTGTTTGTCTGTGGTTTAGGTGCCTTCGAAATGCTAGTTAATGGCAGCAATATCTCGGATCATTTTCTTGAACCAGCATGGACGGATTATAACAAGCGATGTCCTTATTTAACGTATGACGTAACCAAAGCGCTGCATGCTGGCGAAAATGCTGTGGGAGTGATCCTTGGCAACAGTATGTATAACGTCGTAGGAGGGCGTTATTCAAAGTTTGTTGGTTCTTATGGCCCTCCAAAGATGATTCTCCAAATGTGCCTTGAATATGACGATGGGCGTCTCGAATGGTTCATAAGTGACAGCACCTGGCAATGGGCATTGAGCCCCATTACCTTTAATTGTATTTTTGGCGGGGAAGATTATGATTCTCGAATGGAACAAAAAAGCTGGTCATTACCTGATTTCTCAGAGGATAATTGGCAGCAGGTGAAACAAGTTTCTCCGCCAAAGGGACAACTAGTCAGTGAGGTCATCGCACCACGCAAGGTGCAAAAGGTGATTGAACCAGTTAATGTAACAGAACCTTGTCCCGGGGTTTTAGTTTTTGATCTCGGCCAAAATTTTGCAGGGCGAATGAGAATCTGCGTTTCTGGTTCTGCCGGCCAAACTGTGCGTATGCTTCCTGGTGAATTACTGGACATTGAGGGGTTTGTAACTCAGAAAAACATGACACAGGGGCAAGAGGATTGGACAACAGAATATAATTACACCTTGAAAGGTGAGGGAGAAGAAACCTGGGCACCGCGATTCAGTTACACTGGTTTCCGTTATGTACAGGTTGAGGGTGCATCGTTAGAACAGCAAAATGGATATTCTCTTATTCATGAATTGGTAGGAGAAGTCATTTATTTGGATGTCTCTCAAGCGGGTACGTTTGATTGCTCCTGTCCGAAAATAATGGAAATTTATAAACTCATCAATGAGGCTGTAAAGAGTAATTTACAGAGCGTTGCTACAGATTGCCCACACCGTGAGAAATTGGGTTGGCTCGAGCAAGTTTATCTGATGGGACCTTCTTTACTATATCAGTATGATTTGCAAAATTTCTTACACAAAGTCATTCGTGATATGCAGGATGCTCAGCAAGAGGATGGCCTCATACCGGACATTGCTCCTGAATATGTTATTTTTGAGAATGGTTTTCGTGATTCTCCAGAGTGGGGGGCGGCGATTGTATTGCTTCCCTGGCTGCTTTACACTTTTTATGGCGATGTAGGGGTGCTTGAAAAGAGTTTCGATTCCATGCTGCAATATATGAGATATCTTGAATCCCAAAGCAGTGATTATCTCGTTACTCATGGGCTTGGAGATTGGTATGATTTTGGTTCAGCACCATTTGGTATTTCCCAATTAACCAGTAAGGGTGTGACTGCGACGGCAATATTCTATGAGATTACGGATCGTTTGGCGAAAATTGCACAAATAATTGGCCGGGGCGATCAGGTTGAGATGCTAAGAGAAAAAGCAAAGCGAATTCAGGAAGCTTTCAATCATCGTTTTATTTCGGATGAACCTGGAGCATATGATCTGGGGAGTCAAACTGCAAGTGCAATGCCGCTGGTCAATCATATGGTGCCTCAAGAGCATATCCAAACTGTTTCGGAGCATCTTGTGAAGGATGTGAAAGATCACCAGTATCAGATCACAGCTGGGGACATAGGGAATGTTTATGTGTTGCGGGCTTTATCCGAGATGGGGGCAGATGAAGTAATCCTAAATTCAATCCGCCGAGAGGAGAATTTCGGTTATCTCTACCAATTAGCGATGGGTGCCAGCACTCTCACGGAAGCATGGAATGCGGATATATCTCAATCACAAAATCATTTTATGCTTGGACATGCCATGGAATGGTTCTATTCATCACTGGCTGGAATACGATTTGATGAGCGATTTCCAAAATATCATCAGGTTGTAATTCATCCAAAGCCTGTAGGAGATATTGATTGGGTGTCTGCAACTTATCAAACGATTTTTGGAAAACTAGAGGTCAGTTGGATTCTTGCGGAGGAACAATTTACACTTGAATTAACGATTCCGATGAATATGACTGCACTTGTTACGCTGCCAACCGATACCCCGAGATTTGTGCGCGAAAGTGGAATTTCAATTTATGAGATCGCTGGAATGAAATATTTAGGGCTTGAGGAAGGAAAGAGTAGTTTTGAAGTTTCTGCGGGGAAGTTTTTTATTACCACCCCCGTGAGTTAGTAGCATAAGGAAAGATGAGATGAATAGAAAAAGGCAGGTAGATATCGAAACTGGGATTCGGTGGATATTGGGTTCGTTTTTTTGGTTAATCAGTGATGGGTTTTTGGTCCTGATTGCTAACCGATTTATGGTTATGTTGAATTCTTATTATAGTGCTGTGGTGACAGCGAAAGAAAGAGATAGTATCGTTGGCCTTCAGGGTGAGATAATGTTTTTTGATAGAGCGATTTTGTTTATTCTTACGTTGATCGTTGGTACGCTTATTGTTTACTTGTTCTTCAAGTTTATTGACCCAGGCCGTTTGGATGACGAAATATTCATGATCGAAGATCACAAATATTTTTCACAGCCCTGGTTTAAACGCATTGATCTCCTGCGAATTCTGAAATTATTCTTGATCGTCGGATTTATCGGGATGGGAGTTTGGCTGCTCACCTGGGTGGCAATGCTGATCTTAAGTGCCTTGACGTAATCTGATCGAGATTAATTTTGAGTGCGAAATTGTTTCGGACTTAAACCAGTTTCTTTTCGAAAAACGCGGCTGAAATAAGCCTGGCTGGAAAAGCCAATGTCTATTGCTGTCTGGGTGATACTGATGTTGGGATTTTCAAGCATTTGTTTCTTGGCTTGTTCAATCCGGTAACGATTGAGATATCTATTCGGCGGCATACCGATTTCTTCGCTGAAGCAGTGTGTAAGGTAATCTTCGTTGACTCCTAATTGTTTTGCTAGATCGGACCTGGTGAAATTGTTCTTATAATTATGATGAATGTAAACGATGGCATTGCGTACCAGAATTCTCCGTTCAGTTTGCCCCCGATATTCCTTTTTGAGTATAAGGTCAATTTGATTTCCTAAGGTCTGGTCATCAACAACACCCTTTTGTAAAATAGACACAACACCGGATTCAAAGAAGGTCATGTCTTCTTTGGTTAACGATTGAGCTGTTACGACGATGACTGGAATATTTTGTAGTACTGGGTCCGATTGCATCGCTTCGATAACGGCAAAACCATTTAGTTCTGGCATATTTAAGTCTAAGAGAACTAGATCGGGTAATTTTTCTTTAAGAATTTGGAGTGCCACCTTACCATTGCTGGCTGTAATAATTTCACAATTCGCACATTGAGATTTAATTAATTCAGCCGCAGACTGCAAAATATCAGGATCATCATCTACAATTAAAATGAGCTCTCCTGATTCAATTTCCTTACTGGGTGCTAAATATGGATATAAGGCTGATTGTAAATGTGCAAGCTCAAATGGTTTTTGCAACGTGGTGATGGGCATTGAAGATTGAAGTTCATGCTCTTCATCTCCACTCGCTAAGAAGATGATAGGCACTTCTGTCAGGTTAGGGATTGTTTTTAATTCTGTCAGAAAACCTGCACCTTGATTCTCATTTTGCGTTATATTCAGGAGGATTACAGCAGGGCGTTGCTTACGAGCGGTGATAAACGCCTTGGAAGTGACAGGGAAGATTTGAATAGTGTATTCTTTTTCATCTATAAGAGAGACAACTCGTTCTATATCGTCTGAATTGCTGCTGAAAAAATAGATCAGGTTTGGATTTGCTTCTACAAAGATATTCCCTTCAGCATGGTTTAATTGTAACGGAAGATGAATGGTAAAGGTGGAGCCTATTCCCTCGACTCCGCTGGACTGAACGCTAATTTCTCCTTGATGAAGGTCTATGATTTTTTGTGAAATAGCCAGCCCCAGTCCCATCCCGCCAAATCCGCGAGCGGAAGTGCGGTGTGATTGCTGAAATTCATTAAAGATTATCGATTGTTCTTCAAGTGGAATTCCGATTCCGGTATCGCTTATAGCGATAGAAACCGTGCTATTGTTTTTTTCAGCCTTAAGGATGATTTTCCCCTGTTCAGTAAATTTTACAGCGTTTCCCAACAGATTTAACATGACCTGACGAAAACGATCCTCATCAATCTCAATTGTCGGCAAATCATTTTGAATTATTTTCTCAAATTGCAAACCTTTATCTTCTGTCATTTGAGCTGCAATAGCAGCAGTTTGTTCCAGAAAATCCTGGAGTTTGACTGGTTTTTTGTTAAGGATGAGTTTTCCCAGTTGACTTCTTGTAAGGTCTAAGACATCACCAATTAACGAATTGAGATGCAGGGCACTGTAATTGATTCGATCCAGGTACAAATTTAGCAGCTTAAGTGATTCATTGTCTTCTGATTTAATTTCTGAATATTCGCGCTGCAATGATTTTGTTGCTAAGGCTGTGTTGGTTGTGATTAAATTGATAGGATTACGAAGCTCGTGGCTGACAAGGGAAAGAAAACGGCTTTTTAGCAGGTTGGCTTCTTCTGCGGCTACTCTTCGTTCCTCAGAGATGCGAGAATTTTCTTCTGCGCGCTGCCACGCACTGCGAACTTCATCTCGAAGGTGTATTGCTTTGATAACACTGCCGATCTGTGTGCTGAATATCGAGTACATCATACCATCTTCACCGGTGATTGTGTTGTCACATTCAAAGATCAAGTAACCTATCTGGTCTTCTTCAACATGCAGATCTTCAATAATGAAAATGCTGTTGTCTATCTTCTTCTGGAACTGATCGGGCAGCATATCTCGACCTGGAAATTCGATACCCTCAAATGGAACAGGCACTTTTTTCCCATTCCGGTAAGCAAATCTTAATTTTGCTCGACCGGTCGGGTCTTCAGGTGTGACAAAGGTAATGAGATAGAAACCCGGAATTTCCATTCTGGGTAACATGAGTGTAAGTTCTTCGAAAAATTCTTCGAAATTTTGTCCGAGCATAATAGCGTGCTCGATATCTCGGATTACCTGTGTTCTTGTTAAATAAAGTTGGTTGCGGTTCTCGAGGATCGCAACGGCCTTTTGTGCGATGAGCACTCTCGCCTTTTGAAACAAGGTTTCAAATTTTGTGATTGAGATTTCATCCGTGTATCCGATCAATTCACTACGCATTGTGCTCAAAATTTGGTTAAAATCCATGCTCTCTTCACCAAATTGAGTAAATTCATTCAGAATTTGTTTGAGTGTGTTTATAAATTCTAGATCATTGTCTTCTTCATTTGAAAAAGTGCGCAAGAAGCTGTTCAGCAATTGATTTACCCAAACTTTCAAGCGAGTTCTGTGGTTGATCTGGGAAGTGTTTACCATATTACGAATAATATTGCCGCGTTGGGACCAAACAGCCGCAAAGGGGAGTTGATTGATTTTATTGTTCTTTATTCTCTCTACGATCTGATTATTGCATCCACATGATTCGCGGATACTGAGTCCTAAAGGCAAATATGTAAGTGACGGTACTGGATGGCCTTGAATTTGGTCGTAGAGGATGGCTGTGGCCTGATAGCCCATGCGGTAAAAAGGCAGTGAGATCGCTGTAATCGGCGGTGTGAAAAGGCGAACGTCTTTACCGTCGTTATAGCCGGTAACTGCTACGTCTTGAGGAATGCGGATACCAGCTTTTTGAAATTGCTGCATGATATCAATGGCATCGCTATCGATAGCGGTGATTAGTGCTTCAAATCCCAATTCCTGGTCAGGGAAGGCTTGAATGCGCTGATCGAGTTCTTTCCTTGTGATTAATAGATGTGCATCATCTGAGAGACCATATTCTCTCATCGTTTGTCGATAAGCATCGATTCTAGGGAGTGAATGCCAAATCTTTTCGTTCAGCATTGCAATTCGCTTGAAATGGTGGACAGAGACAAAATGGTCAATTAGTTTTCGCATCCCAAAAAAATTATCGATCAGGACAGCAGGGTAACCTTCTACCTTATTTTCAATCGTTACCACTGGTAAGGGGTTGAAGGATGAAAGAAATTCCGGGAATTCTTTTGATCCACTTCTGGAACTGACAAACGAGTGCCAGGTCAAGAGACCATTTAGTTTTTCCTTATCCAGCAAATCGTATAAAACAGCTTCAGGATTTGTCGAAAAATCACTGCCTGAGATATGAAGGACGTTCATGTCTCGTTCACTGCTGGCGTTCATTACTCCCTGCCACAACCACCATTTTTCGTTTGCGAATTCGCCGCCAGGTGATTCAGAAAAGTATGCGATTGTTGGTTTCTCATGAGCAGCAAACGAAAAATAAACATGTTCACCGGATTTCAGTTGATGCTCCGATGTCATGGATCACTCCTTTATCATGAAGAACGACTCAATTAAGTTGGTTATTTTTTCAAAATTAGTACACAACGAAATCTTATGACCTATTCAGATTATATCATGTCGGAATTAAAGAGCATGACAGTATCTGAAAAATATTTTTATATGACAGTTTTCTTTTTCAATAGAATTCAAAGTATCTTATTGTGGCTTCTTATGTTTTCAAAAATCTTTTCCTCGATGATAGAATGAATAGTAACTATTCACTAAAAAAGGAGATTGGAATGTTAAAAGTTGCTATGCTTAGCAAATGGCATGTGCATGCCAAAGATTACCAGCGTCAACTATTGGAAACTGGCAAAGTAGAAATTGTAGCGGTATGGGATGAAGACCCAACGCGCGGCAAGATATGGGCTGAGGAAATGGGAGCAGCGTTTTACGCTTCGGTTGATGAATTGCTGGCTGAGAGCGAAGCAGAGGCTGTTGTAATTGTTTCTCCTACAAATATGCATCTGGAATTGATCACTAAGGCTGCTGCTGCTGGAAAACATATCTATACTGAAAAAACACTGGGCTTTACAAAAGCCGATGCTGAGGTGATGGCGAAGGCGGTAGAAGATGCTGGTGTTATTTTTACAATCTCAATGCCGCAATTGGTATCCCCCGAGATTCAATACATCAAAAATGCGATTGATGGTGGGTTGCTGGGGGATATCACGATGCTTCGTATTCGGAATGCACACAATGGAGCTGTTGCGAACTGGTTGCCTTCCCACTGGTATGATGTAGAGAAAGCTGGCGGTGGCGCGATGATCGATTTGGGTTGCCATCCTGTTTATCAGGCCAACTGGTTCTTAGGCGCTCCAAAAAAGGTAAACGCAATTTTCAACACAATTACGAATCGTGAAGTCGATGACAATGCCATGATGACGGTGGAATACGAAAACAAGGCGATTGCGATTTTAGAGACCAGCTTTGTGAGTTATAAATCCCCTCATTCTATTGAGGTGTACGGTACTCAGGGAACCATTCTCTGGTCTGCTGAAGGGTTGTTTAAGTTGATATCCTCGAAGGTTAAGGGCGCAGAACAAACCTGGATTTCACCTGCTCACTTACCCGAAGCAATTCCAACCCCGATTAATCAATTTGTAGAAGCAATTCTGCAGAATGATCCTTCCCTGGTTCATACAGGGTTATCTCATGGAATCGCCTTGAGTGATGTGCTGGAGAAAGCATATATTGCAAATGCAGAAGGACGGACGGTAGAATTTTAATTTGCACTGAAAGAAAGGTATAAGAATAAAGAAACACGGGCGTGGAATTCCACGCCCGTGTTATATGGTATTGAAAGAAACTCTGCTCAACTGAGTGTAGTTTCATTTTGAAGGATAAACTATTCAGCAACCTCTGTCCAATAATCAATGACGAGATAAACTTCCATAGTCTCAGCCGTACCATCAATGTTCACATATACCTCTTGATTTGTAACGCTGTTGGGGTTGATTGTGTCGGTGGAGGTTTTACCGCCGCCGATGAAAAGCCCATCAACATTGTATAGAAGTACAACCATATCCAGATCAGAAACCGCATTGGGAGCGGTGTTCGTCAAATCGAAATTGGCAACCGGAGACCAGCCGCTTTCATCAATTGTATAGTTGTCAGCGGTGAAGGGATTGGCGGCAAACATTGGCTCAATGAATTCGCCGGGCAGTAGTTCAATAAAATAGCTGTTGTAAGTGACATCTTCTGGCAAGTAAATACTTAGGTATACAGGAGATAGGTCGCCCGGTAAGATATGATCAACAGATCCTGTTTGGACCATGATTACAAAATCATTATCGTCCAAAAGAGTAACTTGATACTCAACATCAGTAGCTGCCATGGTTTCATGGTTATTTTGCAAGAAGAAGACAAATTCAGTTTGATCTTCAATTTGGATTGATCCAGTATAGTCATTAATCAAAAAGACAGTGTCGAAGAAATCTTCATCAATGCTTGTTTCGGTGAAATACGTCTGTGTACCATAAAATTCTACATGATCAATGACTGCATCTGCGTTTCTGTTGAGGGTGACCATGACGCCAGAATAATCATCGGGGAAGAGGACATTAACATAGTTGGAGCCGACCGCTACAATGTCGTTATTTGCATCGTAACCAACGGCTATGACCAAGACATCGGTCTGGTATGTGTCGAGGCCATTGATTACGTGAGCAGAGGCCCTGAGCCAATATTCTTCAGAATAAAAGGCTGGATTTGAAAAACTGATCGCATCGACAGGGATGTCTGAGGCAGAACAAGTGCCAGTAGTGAGTGTTACTTCGAAATGATGCGTGTCCTGGGCTTCATCGGGGAAATAGATTAGTTCACCAATTTCGCTGCCAGGTAAAACGACTTCTAAATAGCCATCTTCAGTATAAAGTTCCTGGTTCTGGTCATCATAAGCGGTTAAAACATATTCAGCGTCTTCATACGAGCAATCTGTTTTTGGATTTTTTACCATGAAAACACCATACACATAAGATTCATCGACAATAACACCCTGTTCCCCTGTCAGGTAAAGTTCATCACTTGTAATAACAGGTTGTTCTTCAACAATTTCTTCTTCGGGCTGTTCTTCAACCACTGCTTCTTCCACAGGTTCTTCTTCCTGTTGAACAGGCTCTTCCACTTCTTCATTGACAACGAGAGTGGGCTCTTCCTTTGGTTCTTCAGGGGCATCACCCTGGTTTAATAAATTGCATGCCATACCGATGGTAAGGATGAAGAGCATGATTATTGCAATGATGAGGTAGCTTCGAGTTTGAGGGGATGTAATTTTCTTCATGGATTTTCTCCTGGAACAAGTAATTAATGATTATTTTTATAAATTAGAAAAGAATTGCCTAATTATAATCAATTTGGGATTATTTAACAATACGTGATGACAACAAACGTTGTAACCAGGTCTTCTTTTCACTCCCCGGCAAGAGTGAGGGCTTAATACGTCCAGAAAAAGATTCTCGGAATCTCCTTTGATTCCTAGATTTCCCAAACCGAAACGTAGTTGAGTAGATGAAGGGAAGTGTTAATGGATTACTGGTGGGTTGCAAGATTTTGGAGGATCTCCCCGACAATGCCACCCATTGTCATGTCAGATAGCCCAGACAATTGTTATAGTTGATTTCCAACAAGATACCTCTTCATTAATAAGGAGGTTGCGTTGGTAGGGGTTTGACAATGGGCGAAAACGATGACAATTTGGTTCTGCCAAAAGAGCTTGACCATGAAAAAAGTTGGAAGTATAATTAAAAATGCTATTCTCGTAAGGGAAGCAAACGGCCCATTAGCTCAATTTGGCAGAGCAACTGACTCTTAATCAGTTTGTTACAGGTTCGAGTCCTGTATGGGTCACAGAAGTTTATGTACGATTACACAAATGATTAAATTGATCGGTTTAATGGCTCAAATTAAAATTCGAGTTTGAATCGGTGCAAATTTACTATTCTTTAACCGCATTTAACACAGATTCAAGTGCTTGTATTGTGAGAGAGAGGCTTGTTTTCAGCATGGGCAGTTTGTCTTTAGCTCTTTTGAAGTCGGCTTGTTTCCCAAACATTTCAAATTCGGCAGCCATATCTCCGATCTGAGGGGCGCCGAGATTGTAGCTTGAACCTTTCAGGCTGTGAGAAGCACTTCGCAATTCTTCCCCATCCTTTCCCTGGATTGCAATTTGAATATCAGTCAAATTATGAGAAGATTCAGTTTTATAGAGTTCGATTAGTTCCTCAAACATTTCTTGTCCGAAAGATTGTAATGTTTCCAGTGTTTCATGATCTAAAAGATTATCGTTTGATTCTGTTGCTTTCTGATTTTGGTCTTCTTGATGCATACTCTTTTTTCTCCATTTTATGGCCATCGCTTTTACTTGCTCAAAACGAATAGGTTTGCTGAGGTAATCATTCATACCTGCATCCAGGCACATTTCACGATCTCCTTGCATGGCACTGGCTGTCATAGCGATGATAATTGGACGTTCCTCTGGTTGAAAACGTTCACAAATTTCTTGTGTTGCCGTTAATCCATCCATCTCCGGCATTTGAATATCCATAAAAATGAGGTCATATGGCTGCCGGTTTACTGCTTCTAGTACTTCAAGGCCGTTAGCCACAATATTTGGCTGGTAACCCAGTTTGTCCAGAATCATTCGATCTAATTTTTGATTTACAGGATTGTCTTCTGCCACCAAAATATTGAGAGGGTTTTCGGAAGCGAATTGAGAATCAAGCATAGCTGTTTTCTTTTTTTGTTCCAGATCGAATTTTACAATATTTGCCAAACCGAATGCTGTAATGATAGATTTTAAGAGCCGTTTCTGCTTGATAGGTTTTGTGACAATATCTGAGAAGATGGGGGATTCACTCTGAAAGAATTTTGGCGGTTTGTCAACCGAACTCAATAGAATCAAGGGCATTTTGATGTCGGGCCAATGCTCACTAACTGTGTTTGCAAATGCGACGCCGTCCATATCAGGCATCAGATAATCAACAATGATCAAATCAAAGGTTTCTTTTTTGAGTAATGCGAGTGCTTTCAGTGGATTTAAGATTGTAACTACTTTCATCCCCCAATTTGTCAATTGTCGATCAAGAACCAGACAATTGGTTTCATTATCGTCAATAACCAGCACAGATTTACCTTTTAGTTTAGATAAGTACATTGAAATCGTTTCTTTCGACTCCTCAACATTGCTGATCTTTTCTTCGATGGTAAAGGAGAAAGTTGAACCTTCACCAATTTTGCTGGTTACCCAAATGTTACCCCCCATCAAGTTCACGAGTCGTTTAGAGATTGCGAGACCTAAACCAGTGCCGCCAAATTTTCGCGTGGTAGAGGCATCAGCCTGAGAGAAAGCTTTGAAAAGGCGGTTAATTTCCACTGAAGAAAGACCGATGCCGGTGTCGCTGACATCAATTTGAATGTGGTCTGGTTGTTTCTTATTTTTTGTTACTTTCAGAAAAACCTCACCCCGCTCAGTAAATTTTATTGCATTGCTTAGCAAATTTACAATCACTTGTCGCAATCGGGTAGGATCACCAACCAAATTGGTAGAGACCGTGGGATCAATTGAATAAAGCAAATCCAAATTTTTCTTTGCGGCAAGTCCTCCCAGGAGTTCCAATGCTTCTTCGATCAAATTTTGCAGGTTGAAATCAGTTTCTTCCAGTTCCATCTGCCCGGAGTCGATTTTTGAGAAATCAAGAATATCATTAATAATAATTAACAGGCTTTCACCGCTTAAGCGAATAGTATCAACATATTCCTTCTGTTCGGCAGTAATGTTGGTTTGATTTAAAAGACTGGCCATGCCAATTACACCGTTCATGGGGGTGCGAATTTCATGACTCATTGTTGCTAGAAATTGAGATTTGGCGCGAGCGCTGACCTCGGCTTCTTCTTTTGCCTCGATTAATTGTTGTTCGTGGTGTTTTTGGTCAGAAATATCTTGGGCGGTTCCGATTAACCGGGTTGGGTTTCCCTCCTCGTCCCTTTCAAAGATTTGACCAAAGACAAGGAACCATATGTATCTTCCTGATTTATGCAGTATACGATGCTCGCTGATAAATAATTTTTTTTCACCTGTGATACATGCTTTTAAACGGGCAAGGACTTTTTTCCAATCATCTGGATGATGAAGGGTTTGGCTGAGCAAAAGCGGCATTTCTTCGGGTTGGTAGCCTAGCATTTTTACGAAATAAGCATCCCTGCTAATCTCGCCCGTCTTAATGTTCAGGTCCCAAAGTCCTGTTTTTGATCCCTGGTTGCCCAATTTCATTCGGGCTTCGGTCTCGCGCAGCAATTGATTTTGCCGAATGTTGTGCAAGCCAAGTCCGATGTCCCCGGCGATTTCTTCAAGCAATGAAGATTCTTTCTGAGCTGTTGAAAAGCCACTCATGTCCGAGACCGCCAGAATTCCAAAAACATTGCCATCGTGCTCTAAACGGATAATTCTACGATTATTTTTGGTGTAAAAATCGGTGATTTGACAGTCTGCACAGGTATCAGTTGGGTTAGTAATATTCACCAATCCAGGCTGTTCAAGGGCGAGTGTAACACAGTCAGGATAGTCGCCAAGCACCATGCGTTTCTGAAGAGGGGAAAAATTTTCACCAAATCCAGATTCTGCATTGGCGATTAGCTTGCCTGAGTGATCTAATAAGCCGATCCAGGCTGTAGAAAACTGAGCCTCTCGGGTCAAGATGTTACAGGCTTCTTGAATCATGATACTGATATTTTTTTCACGGACAAGAAGTTGATTAATATTACGGATTGCGCTGAGAGTGAGGTTTAAATGAGCCATCCTTTTCCTAATCAGTTTGTTTTCCGCAACTTTTACTGAACGTTCTGCAATTGAATTGATTAGAAGCTGCTCATAGGGTAGAAACGCCCCGTCTTTTTTACCAGTTGGTTCTTCCAGAAGAAATACCTCGATCCTTCCTCTGTGGTGACCATTCATATTTATCTCACTCATTTGTCTCCACTCGGTTTCTTGAAAGTTGTTAGAGACATAAACCATACCGTCCAGTTGGAGACGGGCGCAAGTAATTTCTGGATATTGGAAAGCCGGTGGGATTAGATTTGTGATTCTTTGAAGAATTTCGGGCAGAGAAAGTTTATTGAAAGCTAACTTCGAGATAGAATAAATGCAGTTTAACTCTTTTATACATTTCTGCAGGTCCGTTTTTTCTTCTGAATTTGGATTTGTGCGATTCATAATAAATCCTTGCCTGGGTAATTTAGATTTTATGATTGCGGGTGAACCAGGAACAAAAACCATTTTTACTTATGAAAAAAAGAAGCAATTTTCAATCAGCAAAATGGAGATAATATTAGCAATTGTAGCATTAAAAATATCTAAATATTTGGTGCAAATATTTCATTTTCTATTGAAACCAGGCAGAGCCACCCATATTTTAAAATTTATCAAATGTCGCAAATCACCTTGTTCCTACCCATTGATTTTGCTTTATACAGCATTTCGTCTGCCGTTTCTCTAAGGGATATCGCAGTATTTCTCTTAGGATACCATGTGATTCCGCAGCTAAATGTAACGGTAAATTCATGGCCTGAAATGGTATGGGTGATTTGTTCGAATCGTTCACGAATATCATTCATTCGATTTGCTGCCTGTTGGAGAGTTGCTCCAGGCATAAGGATCAAAAATTCCTCACCCCCATAACGACCTACCATGTCAGATTGGCGAAGATTTTGGTGGATTAAATTTGAAAGATTTTTTAGAACCTGGTCTCCTGCAATATGACCATACGTGTCGTTTACGATTTTAAAATGATCCAGGTCCAGCATGGCAACGCAAAATCGATTTTTTGTTCTCTCAGAACGAGAAACTTCTTGTTCTAAGTAAGCATTGATCGTTGTATGGTTATACATACGAGTTAATCCATCCCGAATCATCAATGTCCGCAGTTCACGATATCGACTAATTCGGGATTGTATGGAAAGGATAAGGTGCTTTGGTTTAATCGGTTTGGTAAGGAAATCTTCACCACCAAATTGCATGGCTTTTAGTTGAATTTCCTTATCGTCTTCTGCTGAGAGAAAGACGATTGGTATGCTGACAAATTCTTCAATCTGGCGAATCACTCTACTTAATTCTATACCGTTATAATCTGGCATATACATATCCATTAAAATCAGATCGGGATTGAAATCAACCAATGTGTTGTGCAGATTTAATGGATCTGATAACACCCGGGTAATGATACCGGCACGTTGGAGAACTTTAGCATAGAATTCTCTCTGAAATTCAGAATCTTCAATGAGAAGAACACGATATGTTTCTTCTAAGTTGATTTTTAGAAGATGATCGAGTGTATTAATAATTTTGTTAATATCAACTGGTTTTGTCAGGTAGGCACTGCCATTTGCATGGACCGCATTCAATCTGGATTTCATAGTGTCTTGTGAAGAAATGAATATAACGGGTAACGGATGATTAAATGTGGCCTGAATTTCTTCAATGGTTGCAGTTCCAGCATAATCACCTTCAGGAAAGATGATGTCCATAATAATTGCAGCAGGGGTCTCTTCACGAATAGCGTCTTTCAATTCATCAATGGATTGAAAATTTTTTACGGAATAACCATAATATTCAATTTGGTGCTTGATTTGTTCAATTTGAAGCGGGTCATCATCTACAAGATAAATCAGAGCTCTTTCCCGAACATAGGTGACCTGTGAATTTTTCCGATCGCTCCGAACAGACAGGCTTTTGGATAATTCATCTTCGGGATATTCAATTAGTTTTTGGATTAAATAAGTTCGTTTCTGAAACCAATCTTCAGTTTGTGATGTTTCATTTCCATTGGCAAGTATATGGTTATGAACCTCTTCAAGGTGTTCAAGGGTTTTACTAAGCGGGAGACAATTCATTGCCAATGCTGCACCACGAAGTTTGTGAATCTCGTAGTTCTGGAATTTTAAATTTTCCAGTGTTATATTGCTTGTGTTTTCTTGCAACAGCAACTTAAATGAGCGTAATTGATTCTGAAATAACTTATTCATTGACTCACCCTTCGATTAAATTTAATTTGCGGGTTCCCATTGAGTGTGTTTTTTTATATACACTTAATATATTTTACAATACTTTATAGAATATTCGGACGCTTTTTTCTTGTCCAATCTAAACCTGAAGAATAATAGTATTGTTTGAAACCTTGTCTGAATTTCTCATTCATTTGTTATGAGAATTCAGACATTTAGTGCAACGAATGAGGAGATAAAATCATTCGTATGCAAAAGAAAAAATATAAACGACTGACAGATGATGAACGAGAGGAGATCAGTCGACAACTGGCGAAGAGGAAATCCAAGCCCGATCCTAGAGTCAATCGCAGACACGGCGAACTGGTGGAAACGAACAGTGATTTTTTGACTGCAATTACCCACTGCGGCATATTGAGGAATTATGAGAATGTTTTCAGTTACTATGTGTTCAACCGCATCCAATAAACAGGTGATGCGTTACGGCTGGGGCCAGGGAATGGTGACCGGGAGTGAGTAACCATGTTTCTCAACAACATAAATTTCACCAGATGAAGGCAGCGGACATCCCGCTTCATCTCTGACTGTATAGGTGGTGGTGTATTGATTTGGGAATGATGTCGTCCACCAAAGGTAGTGCCCATCCTGACAAACCCAGGCTTCTATGAAATAACCTCGATCATCATCTTCGGTCATGTGCATCTGGTTCCAAGCAATTGTTACCATATCGCCATCACGGCTGACCTGGACGTTTTCCGGTGAACCATACATATTTGAGCCGATTGCCTGCAGGTTGGGTTCTGTGAATAAGACCGTTGTGATATCACCTGTGACATCAACCACAGAGGGAGAAACCCAGCACCAGTAATTGAGCTTATCCAATTTTACATACAGCCAGTAGCTATTGACATAACGACCACGAACAGTGCCGGTGTCTCCGGGGTATAGATCAGCCGCATGCAGATATGCTACGGAAGGGCCGTACCGACAGTGGGCCTGTTTGTTTACGACAACGGATGGAAAAGTAAAAGTGGGTGTTGGCGTGATGGTTGGCGTGGATGAAATTGTAGGAGTGGGAGTATTGGTGGATGTAGGTGTTTTCGTTGGTGTTTGAGTAGAAGTAGGTGTGTGGGATGCGGTTACTGTGGGGGTGTTGGTGGTTGTTGCCGAAGCGGTTGACGTCGGAGTCTGTGTCCATTGTGTTGCAGTTGCGGTTAACTTAGAAAAACTGCGGGACGTCCGCATCTCTTGCAGCGGTTTGCAGGAACTGATGCTCAGGAAAAGTAAAATTATAAATATCAATTTGACGAAAATAATTGATTTTGCGTTCATGTTTACGATTGTATCATGCCAGGAAGATATCTTTGAATTGCAAAAAAGTTAGCTGGTATTTTGAATCAGTGTCAGAAAGATTGAAACCATCTGTCAGCCCTATTTTTTAAGAATGAGTATATGGTTTTAATGAAGGATGTGAGCTGAAGTAGATTATTCAATATTTCAAATACCAATCATTTTCTAATTGACCGGTTCCATCTGGGGAGAATATCGTATAATTGATTAAACATAGGTATATGAAATGAGAATAGAAGGGATTTCTGGAGAGAACGATGACCAAAATCACAATTATTACTGACACGGATGCAAGTTTACCTTTAACTTTGGCATCTCAATATAATATCTACCAGGTGCCAATTACAGTTCAATTTGGTGAAGAATCTTTTGAAACAGGTGTTGATATTGACGATGAGAAGTTATTTGCTCGCATTAATGATGAAAACAAGCTGCCTACCACGGCTGCTCCATCCCCGGGTAAATGGGCAGAGGCATTTCAGGCTGCTTTTGATGAAGGGGCAGATGAAGTTTTATGCTTCACAGTGAGCAAAGCAATCAGTTCTACGTATGATGCGGCTGTTTTGGCGGCCACTGATTTAATGACTGGAAAGAATATTACAGTTGTTAATACCAATAGTTTAACAATGGCGCAGGGTTATATGGTGTTAGCTGCTGCTGAGGCCGTTCAGCGAGGAGCAACGAGTAAAGAAGCTGTTGCCGCAGCAAAGGATGTAGGCGAACGTAATCATGTATTCGGAGCGTTGTCTACCTTGCGTTATCTGGCGATGAGCGGCAGGGTGGGTTACGTTGCTGCAGGTATGGCCAATTTGCTAAATATCAAACCAATCCTTACCATGCAGGAAGGGAAACTTGAATTATTAGAAAAGATTCGCACCCGAAAGAAAGCATGGCGACGACTGATTGAATTGACTGCAGAAGCTGCAGGTGAAAACGGTATTGAGAAACTTGCAATTGTACATGTTGATGCGTTGGACTCGGCACAGCAACTCTTAGCAGTTTTACAGAATAGCATGGACTGCCCTGAAGAAGTAATTTTTGCCGAGATGACTCCAGGGTTATCTGTGCATACCGGGGCAGGCATGGTGGGTTTATCAGTAGTCAGTAAAAAATAAACTGGACCTAATAATTACTTATATAAGGCTTTCGAGTTGTTCTCGAAAGCCTTTTTTTGCAGTAGAGAAACAGATAAAAAAATTACATAGAAAAGGAGAATATTATTAAGAACAGAATGAAGGTTAAAATGCTATAATTGAATAATTCATTTACACAAATATTCACAAAGTATGTCACTGGAGGATTTAAAATGGGCACTTTGCCTCATGATGTTCACGTTTTTGGTGTCGTTGGCAGTCCGCGAAAGAGGGGAAATACAAGCGACCTTGTTGAAGCTGTGTTAAAAGGTGCTCGGTCAGTAGGCGCTGAGACACACAAATTGTATATCAAAGATTTAAAAATCAATCCATGTCATGCTTGTGATTACTGTCGGACACAGGGGAAATGTTTTCATGTTGATGATATGGCAAAAGTGTTTGAGTATATGGCTCAGAGCAAAGTGTGGGTATTAGGCACACCGGTATATTGGTGGGGTCCCACAGCTCAGATGAAGGCGATGATTGATCGCTGGTATGGTTGTGTTGATTCGTTGAAAGAGTTAGGGGATCGGAAAGTAATTCTGACGATACCATTTGCTGATGCTACGGAAAAAACAGCTGAACACACGGTGGGAATATTAAAGGAAAGTCTGGATTTTCTAGGGAAAGAAATTACAGATGTAATCCTGGCGCCCTCCGTTGACAAGCCGGGGGAATTACGAAATAATCAAGATGTTTTGCAGAAAGCATTCGAAGCTGGAAAACGGGCGGCAATGAATTAATGGGGGCTTTCGAAAATAAGCAGCAAAAGAGAGTTGGATATTGAATTTTCTCACTCTCCTTTGAAGAATGAAGCGATGTTCAAAAAAAAAGCGCATTATTGTTAATTTATTGGTAATTGCCAGACGTGGACGACTGGTTTTGCTCCTTCGGCAAATAATTCGAGGACATAAATCAATCCATGCTCTCGATCATAGGCAATATCACCGATTAAACCTAACTGCTGTGACCCGGTTCCCAACATACCTTCCTCAACGCCTTCTGGATTGTGGAAAAAGAGATCGTCTATATCCAAAACAGCGTAGGGTTGGGGCTGCCAGGGTTCAAGCTCACCGAGGGCCACCCTGGCCAGGTCGTCAGGGTTGTAGAGTAATATCCATGCCCGGAATTCGGAAGACCACCAACCGCGGTAATCGTTATGATTGCTGCATCCTTTCAAGTCTTCATCGGGGCATGGGGTATGGTCAGCATTGCGGCAGGTGACAAATTCATCCCTGAAGGCAGTTTCAATGCAGGGGTATTCGGCGCCGGCAGGATTTTGCCAGCCATACCAGGTCTTATTGCCTGTAGCTTTGGTGCCCGCGAAAATAACAGCAGACCGTCCATCTGGAATAGTAAGCCATTCACCGCCTCCCCATTCATCTGCATGGCTGTAGCCATTGAGCGCCTGTGAAAAATTTTCACCGTTGTAAGAATCACTGTATTGCAGGAGCGGGACAGCATGCAAAGAAGCCCCGTTTTCCGCTGGCGTCCCATTGTCGTCGACCCAAGGTTGATAAGCATAGAGGGAAGGTCCCATACCTGACCATCCGCCATCTCGATAACGTCCTGTCGCAAGTGGAAATCCATTAATAAAGGAAGCTGCCCAATTTTCAGGAATGGTGAACATGTAACCATTTACGCTGTAGAGATTGGTATTTTCAATCCACCATTCCCCGGCAGTATTCGGGGCGGAAAGATCCGTTTCAAACCAGCCATGAGAAGGTTTATTGGATTCTTCTTCTTGAAAATGAGCTCCCCAGCTGATATGCACCAGTGGGCCGGTTTGGGGTGTGTCTAAGTATGCCATGCCAACACGAGGAATTTCATCGAGGCCTGTAAACATTCCCTCAGCAACGTTGGCGAAAGGTTGAATAAATTCAGCAACTGGCAGGCTGTAAACATCTTTCGATATAACAGGGGATGGAATTGAAACTTCGGCAATCTGATTTCCATCTGGCATTTCACCATAAGCCAGACGGTCATGTCCCATGATGAAAAGGCTGCCGGGGAAACCATCCTGAGAATCAGCGTTATTTTCAGAAGGAAAATAAGTCATGGCGTTTCCACCGTATTCGAATGTCCTGGGTCGGTCGCCATCATCTGGCAGGCGGAAAGCACCCAAATAAATGAAATCGTCTGGTTGTATGAGTGCCGAGGGGTTAATGGGAGCATTGGTAGCAATGGTTTCTTCAGGTTGAATATTCTCTTCAGTGGTTGTTTCTTTCTCTGAGCTAATAGATGATTCTTCGATTTCAGAGGGGTTGCCTGCTGTGAAGGGGAAGGTGCAGCTGGTTGTGATCAACAGGCTTATACTGAGTAAAAGCACAATTTTTATTCTCATCGTTGCCACTCCAATATAAATTCTTTATTTCTATCATATTGGTTTTCGCAATGGAAATCAAGAAAGGGTGTATCCAATGAAGCGAATGGCTGCGAAGAAGCATGAACTGAAACATGATAATTCACTCAGCAGGGGCATGGTATGGGTGCCAATAAAGATTTTCACAAAGTTGTTAACCTCTTGTTAATTTGCCGCAATATATGTATAATATCTATAATGCTTTGTTGAAACCAAAAAACAGAATGGAAGTAGAATTTTCTCGGTGAGGTGAAACGCCGAAGCTCATCGTTGAACCAGCTCAATTGAGCTGGTTCGTCATTTAACGAAACCTATATGTAATGGGATGAGGAAGTTTCATCAAGGTTTGAACCCAAAAAATAAGGGCCACAAAACGATATGTCAGGCAAAGGATATTGATAGAGTGAGGCGGTTGAGAACCAGATAACTTGCTCATTAAAAAGCATACAATTCTTCCCCGATGAAGCCTCTTTTCTATTACAATAGTAAGGTATACAATATTAAGCTTGTGCATCAATAATTAGAAAGAGAAGGTTGGAATCGACATGTCCCAGGCATTATATCGAAAATATCGTCCAATGGGCTGGGCAGAGGTTTATGGCCAGCATCATGTGATCCGCACCATTCAGAATGCAATTCGAACAGAGCGGGTAGGCCATGCTTATCTGTTTGCTGGACCGCGTGGTACAGGAAAAACATCGACCGCACGTCTGTTGGCAAAAGCTGTAAATTGTTTGGCAGAAGATCGGGAAACGAGGCCGTGCAACCAATGTGCGAATTGTGTTGCTGTTAATGAAGGCCGATTTTTAGACTTGATTGAGATTGATGCCGCATCTAATACGAGTGTGGATGATATTCGTGATCTGCGGGATAAGATCAATTTCTCGCCAACTCAGGGGACGTACAAGGTATATATCATTGATGAAGTTCATATGCTCTCAACAGCAGCGTTCAACGCTTTGTTAAAAACTCTGGAAGAACCACCTGGGCATGTTATTTTTATTTTAGCAACGACTGAAATTCATAAGATCCCAGCGACTGTGCTCTCGCGCTGTCAGCGACATGCCTTCCGCCGTATTCCGGTGATTGATATTGTTAAACAATTGCAGGAAATCTGCAACAAAGAAGCTTTTGAGGTGGCAGATAAGGTGCTCTATCTGATCGCACGCCAATCGAATGGTGGAATGCGGGATGCAATTTCATTACTAGACCAATTGACGTCTACAGGAGAACAACTTGTACTCGAATCGGTGCAGGAAGTTCTGGGAACCGCTACGAATAGTGCGGTTGTCGAATTGGCGAGTGCGATTCTCGAACGAGACGCCAAACAGGGATTGGAGACCATCTATCACGCGATCGATGAGGGTTCTGATCCTCGCCAATTTGCTCGTCAGGTGGTGGAATATCTTCGTGACTTAATGTTGATCCGTGTTGGAAACAGTGAGATGATTGATGCGACAGAGGATCTGCGATTGCAGATGGCGAAACAGGCAAAGGGTTTTGAACCGGAACGGCTTGTGGAGGTGATTCGTTATTTCAGTGCCGCCGCAAGTGACCGCAACACGAGTTGGTTTCCTGGGCTGCCATTGGAGTTAGCCATGGCTGAGTCGGTGGAAAACAAAGGACAGCCGATCGTTATGGCACCGCAAACGGCCAATCATCCGACGAAAATCAGGACCAGTCCAGCACAGAAAACAACTGCTAAACCCGAAGTAAAAGATGAAAAAAGGTTGGATCCAGATATTGAATCAGAACCGATTCAATTGGAGGATGGCAGTTCTCTCACAATTCGTGATATCCATCAGAATTGGAAGCGTATACATATACTTGCACGCAAGTATGACGCACGTACTGCAGGATTGTTGAATTCCTGCAAACCTGTTGCTTTGAAAGATGGAAAATTAATCCTTGGTTTCCAGAGCGATGTTGTGAAATCTAAGATGGAAGATGGAAAGAACATTGAATTAACCAGACGAGTGATTGTTCATTTGATGCATGCGCAGGTAGAAATTCAATGTCTTGTGATGAATGAAAAGGTGGATTTTTCAACCTTTGATCCATCTCAGGCGGGCGATGGAATGGTGGGAGAAGCTCTCAACCTGGGAGGAAAGGTTAAGAAAACTGAAAAATATCAATAAATCGAAATGGATTCGATTTATGCCTTGGGAGAAACATTTCATAATTTTAATAAAGAAGAATAGGAGTAAAGCATATGGCAAAAGGCTACAACAAACCCAAAGGAATTAAGCGAGGCGCAGCGAATCAGGCAAATATGATGAATCAGTTTCAGACGATGCAGGATGAGATGGCTGAGGTGCAGGATGCGCTGGGCGATGAGCTGGTAGAAGCCAGCGTGGGCGGCGGCGTGGTAAAGATTACCATGAATGGTCATCAGGAAGTAAGCAGTGTATTTGTCGAGCCAGATCTGCTGGAAGATGCGGATGCAGAAATGCTGCAAGACTTGCTGCTTTCAGCATTCAATAGTGCTCTGGAGAAATCAAAAGCACTGCAGGAAGAACGTATGGGGGCAGTAACTGGCGGTCTGCAGGGGATGATGAGCGGTCTGAGTTTATAGGCTCGAAAAGTTAATGGCGATTTTACCCGAATCACTTCAAAATCTAATCAATTCCTTTGAATCACTGCCGGGCATTGGCCCAAAAACTGCTTCCCGGTTAGCGTTCTATTTACTAAAAGCACCGGATTACCTTTCGGATAATCTTTCTATGGCACTGGCAGCATTGAAGAGTGAAACCGGCACCTGTAAGATTTGCTGTAATATCACGATGGCGGATAAAGACATCTGTGATATTTGTGCCAGT
>CAZQSG010000026.1:0-27853 GCA_964595925.1 uncultured Anaerolineaceae bacterium
CAGATTGGGAATTTAATGCTTTACTTGAATTGGATTCTTTTCTGGCTGTCAGTCCACAACTAAAAGACCTTCAATGTGCAGTAACTGGTTCTGATGAGCAATCAACTTTTGTAAATTGTACAGGTGCCATTATTGCAACTTATAACGATGAACAACAAGAATTGGATTTAAGCGTTAGAACCTACCGTGTGATTGAAGAAGCTGGAGAGTGGGTGGTATGCGGTTACCAGTAGATCTCACAAAAAAAGTAAAGTTGTTCACAGTAGAAAATGCGTGGGTATTATTCATCTGTATTATGTTGTTTATCATCATAATCCTTACTACAGATTCTTCTCCACAGTGGATTTATCAGGGTTTCTAAATGAGCCTTAATTACATATTCGTATTCATCGCCGCAGCATTTATCATTCGGCTTACTCCGAAACCTGAGATACGACGCTGGTTAATAATGATTTGCAGTATTCTGGTTGTATATTGGCTTCAACCAGCTCTCGCAATTCGCTATTTAGATTTCATTTTACCGACTGCGCTGGTTCTGATTTCGATCATTGGATGGTTATATGGTACACCAAAAGCAGATCGGTTCAAAAAAGAAAACACCATTACTTTTCTTGTAGTATTCTTGTCGATCTTGCTCATAAACCTCACAAGATTCTTATCGATTAAAGGACTTATAACCCCGAGTAGACCACCTCAATTATGGGTTTTTCTCCTTGTAGCAGGAATATCAGGATTGGTATTTTTTTTCAGCAAAGGCAAACATCAAGGAGCAAAAACAGCTTATTACTTAATATTTGGCATAATCATCAGTTTATTAGTTTGCCTTAAATCTCCAGTTATGCAGCAAACAGTTATTCATATCTTTGATGGCGGAAAAATAGTGAAAAACACAACTATACAATGGTTAGGTTTTTCTTATATTTCCTTCCGCATACTGCATACTTTGATTGATTACCGTTCCAAGCGCTTAAAAGATATTACCCTTCAGGAATATTTAATCTTTATATTATTTTTTCCTGCCATTACAGCAGGTCCGATTGACCGTTTTCAAAAGTTTAAAACTGGTTTGTATCAAAAAATTGAACCATTTGATTCAAAAGAACTTCTTCAAGCCGTTTGGCGAATTTTCTTAGGTGTATTTAAAAAATTCGCGGTTGCAGACACTTTAGCAATCATCGCAATCAATAATAAAATCATCTGGCAGGTAAATGATTCTAAATGGATACTGATCTTCTTGTATGCGTATAGTTTTCAAATTTTATTTGATTTTAGCGGGTATACAGATATAGCGATTGGCATCGGCAGATTGATGGGATTCCAATTACCAGAAAATTTCAATTACCCATACCTAAAACCTAATCTGAAATTATTCTGGGACAATTGGCACATGACGCTCACTCAATGGTTCAGAACGTATTATTTCAATCCGATTAGCCGCAAGTTTAGAAGGAAATTTCGGAACTTGCATGTTAGCTGGATGGTTCTAACTATGCAGCTTTCAACAATGCTGCTTATTGGTCTGTGGCATGGAATTACCATTAATTTCATATTTTGGGGTTTGTGGCACGGGATAGGCCTTTTTATTCAGAACAGATGGGCTTTCTGGATTACTCCTAAATTAAGCAGCCTGGAAAGACGCTGGGTAAAACCAGCTTATCACGTTTTTGGTGTAATCCTTACTTTCCACTATGTTATGCTAGGCTGGGTTTGGTTTGCTATGCCGACCATGAATGATTCTATACGAGTATTTCAAATATTATTTTCAATGTAAACCCTATGAAACTTTCTAACTTCGATTTACTAACAAAAATGAAAAACATGGATGACGAAAAAACAAAGATAGTTCCAATAAGAATTGGTATAAAAATTATCCTTACCTTTTTCTTGGTAAACGTATTATTTGCTATCATCTCACCTGATATCGGAAATATTTCTCTATATAACCACCTGTTTGAAGGGAGAGATAGGTTTCCATTTGGAGAGATCCCGATTGAAGCTTATAACCTGTCTCTTTATAATTTAGATGCGATGTTCCGATCCCACGAACTTCACACTATGGATGATAGGGAGGAGTATTCTGTCGTGGTAATTGGAGATTCTTCTGTGTGGGGTACTTTATTGGATAACGAAGAAACGTTAACTGGACAGTTGAACAAAATGAACCTGATCTCTAATGAAGGGCTGCCTGTTCGGTTTTATAATGCAGGATATCCAACGATTTCAGTAACAAAAGATCTATTGTTACTGGATAAAATTAGGGATTCTTATGAACCTGATTGCATAGTTTGGCTGGTTACTCTAGAAGCAATGCCATGGGAGAAGCAACTTAACTCGCCAATTGTGCAAAATAATCCAGAATTGCTTGCCAGTCTTAATCAGGAATTCAATTTAGGCTATGAACTGTCATCAGACAATCTGAATAATTCTTCTTTTTGGGATAGAACCATCATCGGACAGCGACGTGAGATTGCAGATATTTTCAGGCTCCAACTCTATGGATTCTTATGGGAAGCCACCGGGATTGATCAATACTATCCGGACACATATAATTTCGCTCAACATGATTTAGATGCGGATAATTCATATCATAATTTTTCGGAGGCAGACTTTGCTTCTGAAGACCTGGCGTTTGAAGTAATATCGGCTGGCAGATCTATGTTTGACCAGAATATTCCATTAATTCTGGTGAATGAACCCATCATGATCAGCACTGGCGAAAATAGCGATATTAGGTATAACTTTTATTATCCTCGTTGGGCATATGATTTATATCGAGATTATTTTTTCGAATATACTAAGCGACATAAGGACATCCGATTTCTTGATTTTTGGGACATTATTCCTGAAGATGAATTTACAAACAGCGCAATTCACTTAACGCCTTATGGAGAATCCATCCTTGCAAATGAGATTAGAAATTCGCTACTTCAAACTAGAATAGTGAAGGAATAGGCATGAAAGCTAAAATATTGATTTTCCTTTTTTCTGTTTTCTTTGCTTTAATGGCTGTTTCATGTCATTCAATTTTTGAAACTATATCCGAAGGAAATAGTGGTGAGTTATCACAAAACAATTTAGAAACAACTGAAACCCTGTCACCAATTACGAAAACGAAAAATACTATTGCAGAAGCTACCAAAACTGCTTTTCAAGATTCAACAGAAGTACTTATAAATGGTCAACCAATACAAACGCAAACATCAACTAGCCACCTTGACGAAGAAATCGTTCTGGATCCTGAAAATTGGGAGGACTGGCCTATACTGCCCATTGTTTCCAAAGAGATGATGGATGTCTATCAATTAGGATTGGAAATGGGAACTGACCCTAATGCATTTTCTGTGTTTGGTGATTGCCAGAGTCTTCCTAAAAAATATATGGGGGGATATGAAACCGGGGAAACTAAGCTGGATAGGGAATATCAATATTTACAATCTACGATTGAAAATTTTTGGGGTTCATTCGATAGAGAAAGCGTGACAATAAAAAAGGGAACGACTGTTGCAGCCATATTGTGGGAGGGTTGGATTGATTCTGACACCTCTATTTGTGAGTATGGTGAAACTCCGTTGGAGTGTGAAATAAGGGTCCATAATCCATCAATTGTTATAATAAATCTGGGTACACATTGGGAAGTTAGAAATGAAATTTACCTCCGTAAGATTTTAGAAGAATTAATTTCACGCGGCATTGTTCCAATTATTTCAACAAAAGCGGATACTCGAGAGGGAGAAGCCTGGATTAATGCTGATTTGGTTCAGGCTGCGAGCGAATATCATGTCCCAGTGTGGAATTTTTGGCTTGCCTCTCAACCCCTGGAAAATCATGGAATGAAGCCGAATGATAGAATGTATCTGACTGAAGAAGGATTAGACGTACGGCGATTGACGAGTTTACAATCCCTTGATTCAGTTTTTCGTCAGTTGAATCAAATGCCACTTAAATAAATTGAGGGATGGAATGAAATATTATAAGAACAATTTTTTATTAATACTCATGTTTGTTTTCGTTTTATTTTTCCTTCTGGCAGGGTGTTCTCAAAATGATACCCCAACAGAAGAGGTTATTATTACATCCGAAAATTCTCAAATAATAAGTGAAGAAACTAACGGTGACGAAGAGATTTCTGATGATGATATGACGGTAGAAAAAGAAGAAAAAACGAAAGTCTCAGAATTCACAACGACTCCATTGCCAGATAAAATGACTCAGGTCCCCACGCCAGATATCCGATTGAATCCAGAAGATTGGCAAACCTGGCCAATCATTCCTAGCCTTTCGGAGAACGCAAGAAGCATTTTATCAAATGGAATTCAAATGGGAAACAATATAAATGCTTTTTCAAAAGTTGGGGATTGCCAAAGTATTAAAGAGGTTCTGTTAGGAATTTATGATATTCCTTCAAGATATTCATTAAGACAGGGTGAAGGATACCTGCAGGAAACAATTGATCAATTTTCAGGGAGTTTCAATCGTGATGGATATGCTGTTAAAGGTGGGTTCAATGCGGCTACTGTTCTCTCCCCAATATGGGCTGACCCTGAAATTTGTTTACCTGGTGAAAATCCTCTTGAATGCGAAATAAGAGTACATAATCCAAGCATGATTATTATCAGCTTAGAAGTTTGGTGGAAAGGCCGTACGCCTGAGCGCTATGAGCAATATATGCGAAAAATTATTGAATATTCTATCTCTGAAGGTGTTCTTCCAATTCTCTCAACAAAAGCTGACAATGTTGAAGGTGACCACAGTATTAATTTAGCAACAGCCAAACTTGCTTATGAATATGATATTCCCTTGTGGAATTTTTGGCTGGCAGCTCAAGCACTTCCTTATCAGGGAATTGATCCTGAACGAGATGGATTCCATATTACCGTAAGTGCCTGGAATGAACGAAGCTACACAGCATTAAAAACCATAGATTCATTATTGCGCGATTTTAAATTTAATGGCGATGGAACCAGCGGGCATGAAATTGAGCTTACGCCTAAACCCAATAACAGTTTATCAGACCCAAAAATTGTTTTTGATCACGATTTTTCACAAATGATTACAAGTGACTATGGGCAGGTTGGAAAAGTTTTATTTGAACTGGCGATCAATCAACAGGGGGAAATCACTCCCGTTGGTATTTATTCGTTGAGTTACAATGAAAAATTGCTATCTCGTATTATGGAACCGGGTTACTCACTGTTTGACACCCGGAGCGGCAAATTACTAAGCGGCAACGAAAACGAACTGGTCATTGCTGATGCTAATGGCAACATATTGAAAACTATATCCGTTCAATTAGTTAATAATGCATTCTGGATAAATAATGAGATGATTGTTTACTCCGTTCTTACTGATGGATTGATGTTGGATGTTTGGGTCTATAACCCCGAAAAGGATGAATCCTTTCAAGTATTAAAAGAAATATCCATCAATTCAATTAGTAAAGGCCCTGGTAATTCGATTTTTTATGGCATAGAAACCGACTGCAATTCAACAAATAAATGCAATAACCAACCATTTATTACACAATATGACCCAGTAAGTGGCAGTTCTATAATCATTGGGAACGTAGCAGATCCTGTTGGGAGTTTTAATGATGAATGGATTGCTTTTTTAGTCCCACAAGAAAACATCGAGAATCTTTTCTTCCAGTCTGTCGATCGTCCTGAAAATAGGCAATATATTGGTCTCTATGGAAATGTCCATCTTACTCAATCCTGGTCTCCTGTAGATAATAAACTTGCTGTTATACGAATGCTTCGAAGCGATTATTTCGGCAAATCTAACGAACTTTTGCATTATGTAATCACTACTAACGGCTGGATCGCACAAGAATATCCCTCGATGAAAGGTCTAAATCCACAAATTACCTGGTCACCAGATGGAAAAGCAATAATTACAACAGCCACATCAATTCGTGACAACCCTGAAGAGGATGCGGCTTACGAAATAATGATTCGGGTTTTAAATTTAACTGATGGTAAAATTCAAGAAATTAATGAATCTCTTAATCTCAAGTCAAATGAATTTATCGTTGTAACGAAGCTATTCTGGATTGAATAACATGGTGGAGAAATTATGAATAAAAATGATATTAGAAAGTCGTTGAGCCAAAAAATCGCAACTGAATTACTAAACCAACCTGATCGAGACATATCAGCAAATGAACCGTTGATTTCCAACGGGTTGATAGACTCCTTCAGTCTTGTAGATCTTTCTATATTGGTTGAAGATAATTATGGTGTTTTAATTGATGACTCTGAATTAAATGTAGATACATTCGATACACTCGAAAAACTTTCTGAAATCATTGCGGAAAGAATGGCATAAACAAAGACTCGCACATACCATCCATAACCTGGCGGTTTGAATCATTCATAAAACCGCCAGGTTTTTAATTTGATTTATAATTAGGATTATGAGAGAAAATGACAAAGGAATTAAAAAACCAATACATCTTGGAAATGGCGTTGACATAGCCTTTTTATTAGTAGTCCTTGCGGCTTACTTTGCCATTTTTAGTTCATTACCAACGGTTACAATATCTCAGTTAATAACAATGAATGTGCTTGGAATTTCCTACCTCTTGATGGGCATTTATGGCTATAAGTATATTTTGGACACTGATAATCGATTGATACAATTTGGCTACTTTACGATCCAATTAATTCTCGGGGGTTTAATAATCTATTTAGGAAGTACTCCAGAAAGTGAAGTAAGCCTTAATTCGCTTTTATTATTACCGTTAGCTGTCCAAAGTGTAATAATGCTGCCTCAAGCGGGAATGCTGGCAGTAAATGCTATTATCTTATTATTATATTCCGTTTCCAATATAAAATATTCTGGTTCATTATCAGAATTAATGAATAGCCTGCCGGTCTTTTTTATTGGTCAAATTTTCATTGTTTTTTTTACTCAGATTGCTGTAACCGAGCAAAACTCCCGAGAAGAGATCAACCGGCTGGTATTCGAACTGGAAAAAGCAAATCAACATTTGAAAGAGTATGCTTTGCAAGTGGAAGAATTGGCCGTAACCCGAGAGCGGAATCGATTGGCACGGGAAATACATGATGGATTAGGACATTACCTTACATCTATTTTTATGCAGGTTCAGGCAGCTCGAGCAACGTTAAATATTGATCCCGAAAAGTCCGCTGATTTACTTGAAAAAGCTCAAAGCCTTTCCCAGAAGGCCTTAACGGATGTCAGAAATAGCGTTTCAACGTTACGTTCTCCGTTGTTAGAAAACATATCTCTACCAGTTGCATTAGAGCAATTGATTGAACAAAGTCAATTTAATGGGATTCACGTGGAATTTAATGTTCTGGGAGAGGTTCGCCACATATCAGCACGTGGAACATGGACTATATATCGTACCTTGCAGGAAGGAATACATAATACGGTCAAATATTCAATGGCAAACCAACTTGAAATCATTCTTGATTATCGAGATTTGGAAATGGTTTCGCTAATAATTAATGATGATGGTGTAGGAACAAATAATTTGAATGGGGGTTTTGGAATTATTGGAATAAAAGAGCGTGTGAAATTGTTAGAAGGTCATTGTAAATTTACATCATCAGAAGGAAATGGGTTTTCAATTCAGATAGGAATTCCAGGATGAATAAAAAAAAGATTCGCTTATTACTCGTTGACGACCAAGCTTTATTTCGTGAAGGACTAAAAACATTACTGTCTGTTAATGAGGATTTTGATATTGTCGCTGAGGCTCAAAATGGAGAAGAAGCAGTTCGCCTGGCAGTTCAAGAACAACCAGACGTGGTATTAATGGATGTTCGAATGCCTGTTCTGGATGGTGTTTCAGCGACCAAAAGAATCAGGACTACTCTGTCTGATCAGAATATTGCCAGAGTCATTATTCTAACAACATTCGACGACGATGAAGCTGTTTTCGATGGTTTAAGAGCCGGAGCTATGGGTTATCTCTTAAAAGATGTGTCCTCAGAAAAATTATTTGAGGCAATTTACACAACATCGCGTGGAGAGAGTTTTTTGCAGCCTTCAATTACTTCTAAATTGCTGGCTGAATTTTCACGGCTCCCAAAAGCTAAAAGCAAATCGGAGAATATGATGGAGGTTCCATTATCAAATCGAGAGATGGAGATTCTTAAAATAATTGCAACCGGTGCCAGCAACCGTGAAATAGCAGATACCCTTCTGATTGCCGAAGGCACTGTAAAGAATCATGTAAGTTCGATACTTGGGAAAATGAACGCTAGAGATCGAATGCAAGCAGTGATCAAAGGGCAGCAAATGGGAATCCTTTGATTGTTCTGAATGGGCACAAACAAATCAGAAATATGACCAGAGGGATATTGAATAATTATTGTAATCTGGTAAATTTAGGATTGAGAAATCCAAATAACTAAAGGACCAAATCCAATAATGCCAAGAGAAGTGGTTTCAAACAGTAAAAGAAATGACAGGTTAACTTTTATTGGAATTAGCCTTATTGTAGTTGGTTTTTTATTGTTCCTTGATTCACTCCTTACTTCAAGTGTAATCCTTTACATTATTTTTTGTTGTCTTTGTGTCATTAGTATTATTTTTGGATTAAAGAAAAAAAGATTCCTGCCTTTAATGGGCGGGGTAATTGTATTTTTTAGCGGGATTTCTTTTTTCTTTGGCTTTTCAAAATTCATCCAGCTTGATACCAGTGTTCGGATTGGCCTCGCCTTTCTCTCGTTTGGAATCTCCTGGTTAATCTTATTTATCATTTCAGCATTATTTCTAAAAATCGTGAAATTCTGGCTTCTTCTACCCGGCATGTCCATTGCCGCGCTTGGTCTGACTTTCGCTTATTCCAGCACTTCGTTTTTAGACATAATGGTAACCGTAACTTGTTCTTTAAGTTTAAGTTTACTAATTTGGGGCTTTTACAGAAAAAGCATCGGTTTAATTATTCCTTCTTGCCTGATTGGCAGTTCAGGTTTAGGGGTATTCATTGCATGGAGATCAACCATAGAAGAAATTCATCCATTGGCACGAGTGGGAATAATGTTAGTGATTTTTGCATTGGGCTGGGGATTAATCACAGTATTTTCAAGAAGAGTGACTTCGGAATTCATGTGGTGGCCCTTGATTCCTGCCTGTGTTATCGGCGTTACAGGATTGGGTCTTTATATTGGCGGCAACCAATCTGGAGCAAGAAAATTTATTGGTAATACAGGCTCTATAACCCTAATCATATTTGGCCTATATATACTTCTATTACGAAGAGGATTTACCAAATAATAAAGGGTATATTAAGACAAGTAGGCAAATATTTGGCCCTCTGAATGATTCGAATCGAGAGCAGATAACATTTCACTATTTCTGAATCGTATTTAATTTCTGCCATACAATTGGTTTAACGCAATTCTTGTGGCTTGAGGATTGTCACTGAGAATAGCATCAACTCCCAGTCGCTTATAGAATGGAAGTCGCTGATCAGGATTAGTATCGAGAGGGCAAAAGAGTTGATTTCGTTTATGACTGGCCCTGATAATTCCAGGATTAATATACACAAATGGATAGAAAACGCCGAAAACATCAACACCTGAAGGTGGCACAAGTCTGGCTATTGAGATTAAACCGACTGGTATTTCATTGGATATTTGTTTGATTGTTTTTAAATGCTGAATATCAAAAGACAGAATCAAGACTCTATTCAGCATATCTCTATTAAATAAACAGTCAACTAGTTTCTCAGCTGTATTCAAAGTTCTAAACACGTCAGGTTTAAGCTCAAGCGCCAAAACCATATCTTCTGGTAAAACATCAATAGTTTCAGGGAGGTTGGGAATGGTTTCTCTTTTACGATAGGTGGAATGATAGGATGAGGCATTGAATTCTTTAATCTCTCCCAAAGTCATTTCTGCAATTTTACCAGTACCATCCGTTGTTCGATCCACACTCGCGTCATGGATACAGATAAAATGCCCGTCTTCACTGAGATGAAGATCTGTTTCAATTATGTCTGCTCCATCTTGTACAGCCTGTAGAAATGAAGTGAGGGTGTTTTCAGGACAGAGGACATTATTCCCTCGATGAGCCATCAAATACGGTTTCGTTTTGTTTGGAATATTAAGTTTCATATTATGATTTTGGTGCTACTCCTATAATTCGATCTGACCCAAATAATGACCCTCTTGATCCGAATTTATTATTTAAATTGATACCAGTAGCAGTGCGAGAAGCATTAGGGATGTCATTGCTGTTAAGACGAATCCGTTTATTTTTGGAGGAATAGATATCGACAGAAGATTTCCCATCACAAACAAGGAAATCTATTACAAAACCCGTTTTCTCCGTCACTCGCCATGCCTGAACCCCCTGACTTCCACGGCCCTTTGAAGCAAATTCTGTAAGGTTGACTTGCTTTATAAATCCATTTTCAGAAAGAATAATCGCAGTGCCGGCAATCCATAATGCAGGTTCAACAATGCTGCCACCAATAAGAATGTCATCTAACATCTTAATACCAATGACACCCTTTGCATTGGGGGAGGCCTGTGGATTAATTTGAGATGATCTAATTCTAAGCACCCTGGGGGACGTTTCTTCACTGCCCCCGGTACAAATCATGATATCAGCTTCATTAGTGCCAACACCACCAAACAACACTTCATCATATTCATCTTGCAGGCCAATCATTGGAGACCAGGTTGATTCATATCTGGAATTCAGCACATCGCTGATATTGATTCTTTTTACCATTCCAGAAGTTGTAACCAGCATCAAATAATCACCATCACTGGCCAAAGAGAGACCTACAATGAATTCATTATCTTGCAACAGGAAATCAGAGAAACTTGTTGATTGTGGTATCCGGCCAATATTACCATGCCATACTCTTCCTTTGGAGCTGACAAATATAGCCGTATCTTCCGGTTGAGCATATAACTTTCTTTTTAATATTTCCACAGCCCTGGTGGTTGGTTTCCTGGGAGGAACGTTGTCGCGATACCCTTTTGCAGCGACACGTTGAATTTCATCCTGCGTAACAATTACAAACTGGCTTTCTTTAGGTGTTACCAGATCAGAAACTGTAATTTGTGCGTTATGTCCTTCTTCTGATTGTATGATGACAGTTCTTCGTGGGGTGCCATAGTGATTTTTCACATCTTCGGTTTCTGAAATAATAATTTCCAGGCGCTTTTTCTTTGATTTCAAAATATCTTTGAGCTCTCTGATTAATGCCCGCAACTCTTTTCCTTCTTCAATTAGCTTTTTACGTTCGAGAGACGCAAGACGACGTAAAGGCATATCTAATATCGCCTGAGCTTGAATCTTAGAAATAGAAAGTTGCTTAATCAAATTTTTGCGTGCAGTATCCGTTGTTCGTGAACTTCGAATAATTTGCACAACTTCATCGATCATTGATAAGGCTTTTAATAACCCATCTACAATGTGTAATCTGGCATCTGCTTTAGCAAAATCAAATTTGGTCCTTCTAGTAATGATTTCAAGACGATGTTGAATAAATTGGTCTAGAAAATCTTTCAGTGTTAAGTAACGTGGTTCGTGGTAGGTATCCCCATCCTCATTCTTCTCACGAACAAGTGCCAGAGCATTATGCGACAAACTCGATCTCATTTGGGTATGCGTGAGTAAAAGATCCATCACTTCTGCAGGATCTGCATTTCTCCCAACCTCAAAAACAACACGCATACCGGTGAAATCAGATTCATCACGTGCATCTGTTAATCCCGGGAATTTCTCTTTGTTTGCGGCAATACGTAGAAGAACTGTATTCTTTTGCACCTGATAGGGCAACTGATTCACAATGATTTCAGATTTTCCACTACCAATATCCTTTATATCAGCTCTGGCCTGACAGACCATAGTGGATTTTCCGGTTTCGTAGGCTGTCTTTATTACGTCTTGCTTTTCCCCTTTTGAGTCTGTCCGGTAGCGGTACAATAGGCCACCTGTAGGGAGATCAGGTCCCTGAATAAATTCGAGTAAATCACTAACTTGAATTCTGCTCTTTTTATTCCAATTATTTGCCATGTAAATCACAGCATCACATACTTCTCCCAGGTTATGAGGAAGAATTGATGTTGACATTCCCACTGCAATTCCAGAGCTGCCATTCACAAGCAGGTTCGGAAACTTTGTAGGAAGGACAACAGGTTCTTGCAATGTATCATCAAAATTTGGGCGCCAATCGACAGTATCTTTTTCTAAATCCTCAAGCATTGCCTCACCCAGGTGAGCCAATCTGGCTTCCGTATAGCGCATGGCTGCCGCAGAATCGCCATCAATTGAACCAAAGTTCCCCTGACCATCTATTAGTGGCTCTGACATAGAAAAATCCTGCGCCATGCGGACCAAAGTACCATAAATGCTTTGATCACCATGAGGGTGATATTTGCCCATCACCTCACCTACAATACGAGCAGATTTTTTATGCGGACCTTTTGAATTTATGCGCATGTCGTGCATAGCATAGAGTATACGCCGCTGTACAGGTTTTAAACCATCTCTTGCATCCGGTAGTGATCGATCTAAAATGGTCAATACTGCATATCGATGATATGCTTTTTCAAGAAATTCATCGAGCGGCTGAACAGGTAATTCGTTTTGTTGATTCTCTATTAATTGCTCCTTCTCCATTTTCATTCCTCTTCATTCCAATTCGTATTCATCAACCATTTCTTACGAGGTGCGACATTCGACCCCATTAATTTTTCAACAAGCGTCCGTGTACGACGCACGTCATTAATCACCATGCGGATGTCTTGTCGTGCAAATTGATCAAGGGTGAGACCAACATCTAACTTTTTTTTATTTTGCCTCTTCCCGTTCTTTTGAACAGACTCTGGCAACAAGAAGACGGTTTCCCGTAATTGTTCTGGATTCATCTCTCCCAGACCCTTATAACGCTGCAATTGCACATTAGTCTGTCCCCAATTCTTCGTGATTGACATGCGTTCTTCCTCAGAATAAGCATATACAGATTTCTTTGTTTTACGATTTTTTACAAGGTAGAGTGGTGGCCGGGCAATGAAGAATTTACCTTCTTCAATGACTGCTCGCATTGTGCGGTAGAAAAGTGTCGCTAACAAAGTAGCAATATGGGATCCGTCTACATCTGCATCAACCAGAACAACTGCACGCCCATAACGCATGTTCGCAATGTTACAGTCACGCCCAACTCCAACGCCTAATGCGGCGACAATTGCAGCAATTTCCCTGTTTTTCAGGATACCATTTAAGTTCATTTTTTCTACATTAGGAATTTTTCCTCTTAAAGGCAAGATAGCATGGTAACGAGAATCGCGAGCTTGTTTACAGGAACCTCCTGCCGAATCACCTTCGACCATATAAAGTGCTGTATGTTCAATCGGCACAACCGGCCGGCCAGCACGTCGTTGAATATCTGCCAGTTTCCCAAGAACGAATTCACCCGCATCCATAGCGGATTTGTTGATCATTAATTTCCTGACTTGAGAAGCTGCCTCTCTTCCACGTGCTGCGGCTAAAGCCTGGTTGATAATTATTTTACCAATAGCTGTATTTTTCTCAAAATAGTCAAGAAGTGAGTTATAGGTAGTAGAAAATACCGGGCCATGAACTTCAGGACTCGCTAAACTTTCTTTTGTCTGAGAAAGAAATTGGGGGGTATTGGTCATTGTTATTTTTACAACAGCTGTAAGACCCAACAAAGCGTCATCTCCACGGAAATCTTGATTTTTCTTCAAGAGTTTTTTGTTTGATGCAAATTGCTTGGTTGCTTTAGTAAGAGCACCCTTAAAAGCTGAGACATGTGTCCCGCCTAATGGGGTTGGAATTGAATTCACAAAGCTGTAGATTTGTGTTTCTTCTTCCGCATACTGAAATGCAATTTCGGTTTCAATTTCAGCAGCGACTCCTTCAACTTCCAGATTTATGATTTCAGAAAATGAAACCGGCTTATGAAGGGTTTTTAAGCCTTCATTGAGATATTCAATATAATCAATCAAACCTTTTTTTGAAAAATATATCTCTTTGCGATTAGGTTTGCTCTGGAAATCTTCAAATTCAATTGTAACTCCGGGATACAGATGTGCTATTTGACGGAACCGACTATCAAGACGATCAAAGCTCCATGGAACATGTATATTTGGTTGAGGCCATACCATATCTCTAGTAAACCACTCTCGATTAGGCCGAAATCTTGTAATAGTTCCTGTCCCTAAATTGGGAATCGCTTCAATCTTAACTTTTTTTTCATTTTTTATAAGAGCTGATGCAATTCCCTTTTTGAGAATGTTAATCCTTGTGTTTGCATTGATTTCACCTACTGACTTATCTGTTGCATCATAAATCTCAACTTCTGAGACCGGGATTCCGCCATTTTCAAACCGCTGTCGAAAGATCAAACCATACCGATGAACTTCTACCTCAAGAAATTCAGAATAAGCATTTGTACATTTCAGGCCGATTCCATGAAGGCCCCCAGAGGAAGAATAAGCTGAATCTTTACCACCGAATTTACCACCTGCATGAGGTTTAACATGAACCTGTGTCAGAACACTCATATTGCTTTCTGAACGCCATTCAATTGGCATGCCACGGCCATCATCTTCAATTTTTATCGCCCCATCAGCCTCTATCGTGATAGAAATTTTTGTGGCATCACCGACGGTGCATTCATCTACAGAATTATCGAGGACTTCTAAAAGAATATGATGCAAGCCATGTACATTATTATTACCAATATACATGCCGGGACGCCGTCGAACTGCCTCTAAAAATTCGAGCTCAATAATTTGATCTGCGTTATATCTTGTCATGCAACCTCATTTGATTCATAGTAATTTACTCGTTGTTGTAAACAATGAGCTTCCAGCATTCTAGATTTTGATATGTAACACTCAAACTTTGCACATCCAGGCACTAGTGACCAGAATTAATAATAGAAATTACATTCTAATATATTATAGCAAAGTTTTTAGATTCCCACAACGTAGGTATTTTAGCACAAAGGAACAAGGCGGAATAACTCTTTTTACTCGCCGATAATTTTAACGAGTACACGCTTGTTCCTTCGACCATCAAATTCACCGTAAAAGATCTGCTCCCATGGACCGAAATCCAATTGACCATCTGTAATTGCAATTACCACTTCTCTGCCCATAATTTGACGCTTCATGTGTGCGTCTGCGTTATCTTCGCCTGTTCGATTGTGTAAATACTGGGATACTGGTTCGTGGGGGGCCAACTGCTGGAGCCATGCTTCATAATCTTTATGGAGTCCTCTCTCATCATCATTAATAAAAACAGAAGCAGTGATATGCATTGCATTAACCAGGAGTAAACCCTCTTGAATATTGCTCTCGAATAAACAATCTTCCACTTCGTTCGTGATATTGATAAACCCACGTCTGGTGGGAACATTAAACCATAATTCTTTGCGATAGCTATTCATTACAACCTCACTAATCCTCATTGGTTTTGGTATAACGTCACTTTTAAATCAAAAGAACCCGATTGTTTTCAGGTTCTTTGATGTTTGGCGGGAGCGACGGGGTTCGAACCCGCGATCTCGGCCTTGACAGGGCCGCATGTTAGCCGCTACACCACGCCCCCAACGCGACTTATAATATCACAGGCATAAAACCATGTCAAGAAATGGAAGAAAAAGTCTGGAAAATCAATAAGGCGATTGACTTAGACAATATCTAGAGAGCCAAATCTGAGTCCTTGAAGAGGGGGGCCGGTCGCTCTGTCAGGATATTTTCAAGTTGTATATATTGATTCGATTCCGAAGCCTCATGAATGGCGTGCATAATATCCAATACATGATAAGTCAGGTCTCCATTGGCACGATGTGTTCTATCGTGTTCAATGGCAGATGCCATATCAGCGAGGCCCAAACTTCGCCCCGTAAATTTACGCTCTTCAAGTAGTGGCACCATGCTCCATTCTGGGTGATCTCGCGTCCAGACCATAACCTCACCTTCAAAACCGTTGGGATCAGGAACTAAAAGTGAGCCTTTGCTGCCATAGATCTCAATACAAGGCATATGGTGAGCCCATATATCAAAACTAGTAATAATAGTTCCGATTGCTCCATTTTTGAAATCCAGAGTCCCAACCACATGTGTAGGAACTTCAACCTCGATCTTTTTACCGTTCTTTTTCTTGCTTGTGATCGTACGTTCATTAAAACTAATTCTAGCCGACCCGGAAACACGTGAAACAGGTCCTAAAAGGTTTACCAGGGCAGTCAAATAATAAGGCCCCATATCAAACATTGGGCCCCCGCCAAGTTGGTAATAAAACTCTGGATCCGGGTGCCAGCTTTCATGGCCATGGCACATCATAAATGCAGTGGCAGCTACAGGAACCCCGATGGTTCCCTGATCTATAATATTTCGACAGGTTTGAATTCCAGCTCCAAGGAATGTATCCGGTGCTCCCCCCAGCCTCAATCCCTGTTGTCTGGCAAGATCCAATAATTCCTTGCCTTCCTTTTTTGAAATTGTCAGTGGTTTCTCATTGTAAACTGATTTCCCTGACAATAGTGCCGCTTTTGCTACTTTATAATGTGCATTTGGAATAGTGATATTGAGTACGATTTCTATGTTTTCATCGGCAAGCAGTGCGTCAACAGAACATGCCCTGGCACCATTGCCATACTCTTCTGCTTTGGTCTGGGCACGTTCCCTGTCCAGGTCTGCAAAAGCTGCGAATTGAATGTTTTTATATTGTTTGGATTGGGTAATGTACTGCGTCGAGATGTTGCCGCAGCCAATCACGCCTACTTTTGTAATCTTCATCGAGTTTCCCTTTTTTAGCGAGTAGCCCAAATTAGGCCACGACGGGTAATTTCTTTGGCTTCAGGAACATCAAAGTCAGATGCAACATGACCTAAGGAAGAGTAGAAAATTTTTGCTTTCCCCCAGGTACGTTTCCAGACAACCGGCATCACCACACCATCAATCCATTCACAATGTTCACCTGTGAAAGTGGTGGTAGCAAGAACATCATTTCCTGGATCAGTGTGCATATAATATTGCTCAGAATGCATGTCAAAATCTTTCAGACCTTTCGTAATGGGATCTTCATGATTAATGATATTAACCCGATAATCGATAACACCACCAGGATGAGCAACCCATTGACCGCCAACCATGAATTGATAATCCGTTGCCTGACGGAATGAATCACCCGCACCACCATGCCAGCCGGCAAATCCAACACCTTCTAGAATAACAGACTGCAATCCTTCTAATTGTTCTTTAGTAATCTCAGACATTGTCACTGCCTGAACAATTAAATCAAATGTTTTTAGAGTCTCTGTGTCAAGGTAAGAATCCAAAGTATCACTGATTGTTACTGTGTAGCCTTCTCTTTCCATGATTGGGACAAAAACATCAACACATTGCTTTGGTTCATGGCCTTCCCAGCCACCCCAAACAAATAAAACTTTTTTACTCATTTCTTAATTCTCCTTTTCCTTTGATCTTTTATAAATCCTGCAATAAAGGAGCAGGTCGCTTGCAGGTTGAAGCTAGTTCTATATGTTTACCTTCCGTTGAAGCATCGTGAATTGAATGCATCAGGTCCAAAACGTGATAAGCTAATTCACCATTTGCCCGATGAGGCCGACCTTGCTCAATCGCCTGAGCCATGTCTGCAACACCTATGCTTCGACCCGTTTCAGACCTGCTCTCAAGAAGGGGGATTGTTTCCCATTCACCTGATGCGGATGTCCATACCTTTACTTCTCCACCAAATTGGTTAGGATCTGGAATACTGATTGTTCCCTCACTACCATAAATTTCGATATTAGGGAGATTATGAGGATGCATATCAAAGCTTGTGATAATTGTTGCAATAGCTCCCTGTTCAAAATCAAGCACACCTGTGATATGTGTCGGAACTTCAACTTCGAAAGTATCGTCCATGCGCGCTTCAGCTTTAATGGTTCGGACAGGGAATGTTATTTTTGTTGAACCGGTAACTCGTTTTACCGGACCGAGCATCGTCACAAGGGCTGTAAGGATATATGGACCAATATCAAACATTGGACCGCCGCCATATTCATAAAAGAATTCAGGGTTGGGATGCCATTGTTCCATTCCGTGATTCGCCATTTGGGCGAAAGCGGCCACGGGAAACCCAATTAGACCATCATCAATAACTTTCATAGCGGTCTGAATCCCGGTCCCAAGAAAAGTATCTGGTGCGCAGCCAACTCTAAGTCCCGAACTTTGTGCAAATTCAAGCATTTTTTTTGCATCTTCGCACTCAATTGAGAGAGGTTTTTCATTATAAACGTGCTTATTGGCTGCCAATACTATCATTGCAACATTCGCATGAGCTTTGGGAGGTGTTAGATTGATAACCAGAGATATCTCCGGATTAGCCAATAAATCGTCTGTTGTAACTGCTAATGAGGAATCTCCAAATTCTTCCGCGGCTTTCTTTGCCTGATTCATATCAAGATCTGCAAATCCCGCTAGCTGGATGATATCCGTAAATTGCTTAGAATGACGAATATAAGCGCCAACAATATTTCCGCACCCAATAATACCAACTTTCATTCAGAACTCCTTTTTCCTAATGAATTATGTCTCGTTTAGTAAACATATTATTAATATTTAATTGAGATTTGCTTTTCTTTCGCAGAAGCCTCAAGTATTGCATCGCAGATCACTGCGTTTTTATAGCCATCCTCAAATGTTGCACCAAACGGTGCTACCCCTTTGTCATTAACGATACAATCCAATAAATGGGTTATTTCATGAACAAAGGTATGTTCCCAACCAATCATGTGTCCTTGCGGCCACCAATATTCCCAGAATGGATGAAAGCTCTCACTGATAAGGACATTCGTGAACCCCTGAGTTTCCTTCGGTTCGCCATCTTTCCAAAATACATTGAGTTCATTCAGACGTTCAAGGTTAAAGGTAAGAGAACCTTTTGAGCCATTGATTTCGATCATCTGATAGTTTTTTCTGCCCGGGCAGAATCGAGAGGCTTCCAATGTACCAATCGCACCATTTTCAAATTCGAAAAGGCTGATAAACGCATCGTCTACGGTAACTTTCCCCATACCACTGCCATCAGGTAGGGGTCGTTCTTTTATGAAAGTTTTGGCCATCCCTGACACCTTGCGTGGTTCACCAATTAAGAATCTGGCAAGATCAATAATATGAGCCCCTAAATCGCCCAGCGCACCACTGCCAGCAGCTTCTTTCTCAAATCGCCACGTCATTGGGAAATCAGGGTCAACAATCCATTCCTGCAGGTATTGAGCGCGAAAATGGAATATTTCTCCCAAAGCGCCTGAACGAATTAATTCGTAAGCCTGGCGAATGGCAGGAACAAACCGATAGTTAAAACCTGTCATATGTTTTACACCAGCTTTTTCAACAGCATTAAGCATCATTGCTGCCTCTTTTGTATTTCGAGCAAGCGGTTTTTCGCAGATTATATGTTTGCCAGCTTTCGCAGCATCAATACATGGTTCAATATGTAAAATGTTCGGCCCGCTATTATCAAATAGCTGAATATCATCATCTCGCATTATGTCATGCCAATCGGTATAGTATTTTTGGTAGCCATACCGTTTGGCCGCTTCAGAAACAGCCTCTTCATTTCGCCCAGAAATGGCAACTAATTTTGGAATTGCGGGAGAGGGATAAACCATGTAAGGAATTTTCTTGTAGGCATTGGTATGCGCTTTTCCCATGAAGGCGTAACCGAGAATACCCACTCCAATTTCAGGAATATTGCCCGAAGACTGTTTTCCTGCCATATTTACAAAGCCAACTTGATCTTTATCACTCATAATAAAACTCCTGGTAAATTAAAACTGTGCAATTATTTTTCAAAGGCTGCATCAAAATCAATAAAAGACGGTGGGAAATCAACTTTCTTCACAAAAGCACAGGCTTCTGTTGCTCCAAATTCCCTGTCCATACCACTGTCTTCCCATTCTACTGAGAGTGGTCCCTGGTAATTTATGGAATTAAGAGCACGTATGATTTCTTCAAAATCAATTTTTCCGTGCCCTAATGACCGAAAATCCCAGAATCTACGACGATCTCCAAACTCGAGATGTCCACCAAAAATTCCGGCTTCTGTAGGAGAATTGGACCATCCGACATCCTTCATGTGAACATGATAAATGCGATCAGCAAATTTAGTAATAAATTTTATGTAATCAACCCCTTGATACCCAAGGTGGCTTGGATCATAGTTGAAGCCAAAGGTGTCACGATAATTTAGAACTTCAAGGGCTTTTTCTGCTGAAGCGATGTCGAAACCGATTTCAGTAGGGTGTACTTCCAACGCGAATTTTACTCCAACTTCATCAAAGACATCTAATATGGGATTCCAATGCTCTGCAAATGTTTGATAGCCTTCTTCGATCATTTCAGGAGAAACGGAGGGAAATGAATATAAAAGGTGCCAAATAGAGGAGCCAGTGAAGCCAGGCACCACCGTAACGCCGAACTTTGCAGCTGCTCTAGCAGTGCGCATCATTTCTTCAGCGGCACGTTTCTGCACACCTTCTTCTTTTCCATCTCCCCAGACATGCTCTGGCAAAATACCTTTATGCCGGTTATCGATCCGGTCACACACGGCCTGTCCGACAAGATGGTTTGAAATTGCATAACAATTTAAACCATTCTTTTTTAATATTTCCCAACGACTTTCAATGTAGCCTTCCTCATTCAAAGCTTTAACAACGTCAAAATGATCTCCCCAACAAGCGATTTCCAGTCCATCATACCCAAAGGATTTGGCCTTTTCGCAAACAACTTCAAAGGGCAAGTCTGCCCATTGACCAGTAAAAAGTGTTACAGGTCGAGACATATCTAACATACTCCTTTTCATCATCAAATAGTGAATTACAAAATACAATTGTCTTTTCTTTTATAGTATCATAGGGCTCTCTAAATGTGGAACCTGTCCAATGCTAGTGGATATACAAATTTTTCAAGTAAAAACTGGAAAATTCACAAATTAATGCTAGAATATATTATGTATTCTATTTTGTACAGAGCTACAGGTCATACTAATTCATGGAGGTGGGATTTTGAAGAAAAACCAACGACTTCTTGTTAATTCAGGTAAGGCAATTGCTTGCATACTATTATTATCATTATTTGTTCTTTCTACAAATATCAATCACATTATTGCAGGGGCAATTCCAACAACAAGTATTGTAGACGTCGCCAAGAATTCAACAGTTACTATCAGAACCTATGATTTCCCAGCGGATCAAGATTTTATCGTAACGATGGGTAAATTTGGAACAAGGGGAATCGCTGGATACGTTGTTACCACACTGTCATCAGGAGCAGGGGGGAGCTTTGATGTTACCCTCACTATCCCTACGGCTCTCTATGATCTGGATAAAATATCTGTTCGTTTTGAGAGTGCTGAAGGTTATTACGCATATGACTGGTTCTACAATAATGACAACAATATTCCGTCTGAAAACCCGGTTGTTGTTACCACTCCAGCAAAAATCCCAACCACATCTATTAAGAGTGTTGAACAAGGCGTTTCGGTTACCATCATCACTTATGATTTCCCAGCTGATCAGACTTTTGCGGTCACGATGGGTGATTTTGGAACGCGTGGTGTTGGGGGTATTTCAGTAGCAAATACATATTCTGGTTCAGGCGGTTCATTTGAGGTCACATATATAATTCCTACGACATTAGTTGACAATGAAAAAATCGCAATCCGATTAGAAAGCCCGGAAGGATTTTTTGCCTACGATTGGTTCGTGAACACAGAGAACGGCAGCGAATCAGCAGAATATTCTGGAATCCCAACCACGAGTATTAAGAGTGTTGATCCAGGTGTCAGTGTCACAGTAACAACATATAATTTCCCGGCCGATGTGGATTTCAATATTACTATGGGAGAATATGGGACTCAAGGTGTAAACGGGACTTTTATCAAAACCATTAACTCCGGCACCGGTGGAAGCTTCGATGTTGAAATCAATATCCCTGCCCTTTATGCCAATGAACACCTTTTGGCAATTCGCTTTCAAAGCAGTGGCCCTTTTCATGCCTACGATTGGTTCGTAAACCAACCCGAAACGAACACGACCACTCCGAATTCCGGTTATTCAGGGATCCCGACAACCAGTATTAAGAGTGTTGATCCAGGTGTTAGTGTTACAATTACTACCAATAATTTCCCTGTCGATATCGACTTTGATATCACGATGGGAGAATTTGGTACAAAGGGAGTGGGTGGAACTTACATAAAAACGATCAATTCGGGTACAGGAGGGACTTTTGATGTGGTTTGCTTTATCCCTGCCGCAATCAGTGCCTATGACAAGATCGCAATTCGTTTACAAAGTGCTGAAGGATATTACAGCTATGACTGGTTCATCAATTAATAATAGGTAAACACCGTTTATTAACAAAAAGGGCGACTTTGAATCGCCCTTTTTGTTTTTTCCAAAGTAATCATCATCGTCATTGCTCAATATCTGTTTCACTACTTTCAGTCTTTGTTTCCTCCATTCCGGGAAGCTGAATTCCTTCATTGGCAATCTCATTCTCCTCAATATAACGTCTTGGCATCGCTAGTGAGGACCAACCACCAGCTTCTTGTAACACAAATGGATCTGTGCCATTCTGAGCGGCTGCAGTTGCCCAGTAATGCCTGCAATCATGAGCACTTAAGCCTGCTATTCCTATCATTTTTCCAAGAGCATTGACGCGGTGCGTTATGCCGCGTGTACTCAGAGCTTCCCCTGTCAAATTTTTATTCTTCTTGCTTCGCCTGAATAGGGGGGCATCAAAGTCCTCATCCCAATCTGAATGTTTTCGGCACAAGCTGTAAGCTTGTAGAGTATCATGCGAGAGGTAGTGCCGCTGTACCTTTTGTACCTTTGGGCGATAAAACTGGAGAATCTGTTTTTCAAAATCGATAGAATAAACTTTCAGATGAATTAATTCTCCGACACGTAATCCGTGATCTAAAAGAATGCACATCAGCAAAGAATCACGCCTTCCCTGCTCAGATTCGGTGAAAAGTTGTTTGAGTTCAGTTGCCTGAGCAAATGAAATTGGAATATTTTTCTCTTTTTTGAACCCGACTCGTGTGATATCACGCTTTTGATCTACTCGAACGCCTTCATTTTTCGTATAGCCGTGCACTGTTGCTATTAAAGCATACGTTTCAGTCGAAATTGTGCCACTCTGCATTGCCAATTGAGCATATGTTTTTACAGATGAAAGTCGGACGTTGATTGAATGGATGGCGTAACCTTCTCGTAACTGCCACTTAACAAACCCGTCTACAAGACCCCACGTAATGAATTGCCAGCCTTCAGGAGACTCAAACAACGGTGCTGCTGGGACTATATCTACTTCTGTAAGGAACTCCTGAAACAATGATAGGCCAGCTTTCTGTCTTCGTAGAGTTTCAATTGATCTGCGAAGTTTATAATCAGCGAATCGATAGTTTTGAGCAGAGATATCCGCGGCACGACCAATTTGATGCATCTGATCATTCGTGATAAGAACATTATCTGTCTTATCGTTAGTTGAAGAGCCCGGGTGACTCATATTGAATGGTTCTAGCTCATTATTCATAAAAACCTTCATTACTGCTGATTACTTTAAATAATCGGTAGTAATATATTACATTCTTTTACATGAATTGTCAACAACTAATCCTATTTCCATTATGTTTTTGTATTCTTTAATAATCTGTAATTTAATTTTCCGGTGGTGTGGTTGAGTAACTGACTAATTTTCCTACTTTATAATTATTCTTATACCCCCCCCCACCGGATATTCATTTGTATCTATTGTGGAAAGAGAATTCCGTTATTTTATAATTTGGTAAAATTATTAACGTTGCAGTAGTAAGGCGATATTAATAATAATTAATCTGATAGGCTTTCCATTGATAAAAGTATTACTATCCTCAAATACCAGCTGGTATCTTTATAACTATCGAATAAGCTTTGCCAAATTCCTCCAGGTTCATGGATATACCCCTGTTTTTGTTGCCCCAGAAGATCAGTATACAGAGAAAATCATAGAAGAAGGATTTCGATATATTCAAATTGATCTTGAAAGAAAGTCAACGAATCCCTTTACTGAATGGAATACGATTCAGCAATTTGAGTCAATTTATCGTACTGAACAGCCCGACCTCATCCATCATCATACAGCAAAGCCAGTCATATATGGCAGTTTTGCCTCGAAGAAATTTAATATTCCTACCGTTAATTCAATCACTGGCCTTGGATATGCTTTTTCCAGTAAAACCATTAAAGCTCGAGCACTAAAACCAGTTATTCTTGCCATGTACAAACACGCTATAAATAATCATAAACGCTGTAGTGTTATCCATCAAAATCTAGCAAATATGGAGTTTTTCCTGAATCATGGTATTAGCACTCGAGAATATTCATACTACATACCGGGCTCTGGTGCAGAAAAATACAAGTTTTACCCTGCTAAAATTAGTAGCACAGCCTTTCCACCAATTGTGATTTTCCCTACACGGATGCTATGGGATAAGGGAGTTGGTGTCTTTGCAAATGCAGCAAAATTATTAAAAGAGCGCCATAAAGTTTGCAGAATGGTATTGGTTGGCTCATCAGATGAGGGAAACCCCAACGCAATTCCTCATGCAACCATAACTAAATGGGTAAATGAAGGAATTCTTGAATGGTGGGGATGGCGCTCAGATATGAGGATTGTATACAACGAGTGTGATCTGCTGGTTTACCCTAGTTTTTCAGAGGGACTTCCGAGAACTTTGGTAGAGGCTGCTCTCTGTGAGACACCCATAATCGCAACTGATATTCCAGGTTGTAGAGACATTATCCAGCATCGTGAAAACGGGCTGCTCATTCCACCAAGGGATTCTCTCGCTCTGGCCGATGCAATTGAGGAATTGCTTTCAGAGAAGGAATTAAGAATTAGGTTCGGTCGAAGCGCAAGAGAAAGTGCGTTAAAGCACTTTGAGCATAACGTGATTGCAGAGAAAACGTTAGCAGTTTATGAGAGATTACTGTCTCAGAAGTAACGCCCTTACCGGTTTGGGTTTCCTGGATCATGTTTAACTAATTGAATTCCTGCACATAAAGCCAGAAGAATGAATACAGTAAATAAGATACTGGATAAAATATTATTAATTTCCAGTAGAAGAAATGCACCAATATCAAATATAACAGAGGTGAGTATCATAAGATTAACTGCATCTTGGTCACTTTGTAATATCCGGCTTAATCGATGATAAGTATGATTTGTGTCCCCTTTAAAAATATGTTGGCCGTTTACCAGACGCGTTATCACTATGAAAGTTGTGTCGAATATCGGAACTGCGAATAGTAATATTGGCAAAAACCAGGATGCACTTTGTTGATATCCTTGCGGATTGTAAGTCATTGCTAATGCCGCCGTTAGAAAGCCCAGAGTTTGAGCTCCCGAGTCCCCTAAAAAGGTTTTTCCGGGTATGGAATTGAAATAAGTCAAGCCAAGGCATGTGCCGAGAAGCGATATTGAAACAAATGCGATTGATAATTGATTAGAAATTACACTAGCTATTGTAAGAACAATTAGTGTGTTGATTGAAATACCTGTAACAATCCCCTCTCGGCTATCAATCAAATTGAAAGAATTGGTTATACCAACCAACCAAAAAATGGTAAGAGAAATATTTAACCACTCTTCGGCGAAAATGTTAACTGAATTTCCCATCACTATGAATAGTATGGTGGCCAGGCATTGGCCAAATAATTTTACGGGTGCACTTAACCCCACAAAATCGTCCCAGATTCCAAAAATCAGAATAATTAATGCGGGGGCGAACAACTCGATCGTGAAGCTGTTAATTTTTACTTCTTTAGAAACGAATAAAGAAAGGATAATTGTGGAGATAAGACTAAGTAATATAAGTAATCCACCAGCAAGAGGAGTTTTTTGAGGATTTATATTATGTTTGCTTTGAAGTGGGATATTTATAAGCCCGATTTTTTCTGACAACTTAATAATCTTAGAACCAAAGCCTAATACAATAATTAATGACAGTAAGAATGAAAGAAGCGAGATTGTAGTTATTGGCATAGTTTTGTATCCATTATGATAAACTAATTTGAACCCCCTGCGAACCAATATAATGCCTTTCTCACAGGAACAAACTAATTATAACTTGGATTCAAATAGCAAGGGGGTAGTTTCGATCACTGCTTGCCCATAGCTCTCACTATATTGGCGATTTGTTGACTTTACACAAAAAAATGCAAATGGTATCATTAATTTTTGAAGTTTGCTATTTAACAGTTTTGCTAAATGCTTCAGTTGGAGGAAAGAATTGAATTTTTCAAATGCTACTAAGAACGATCAGCAATGGGATCTAATTATTAAACCTAAACGTTCTTTGTGGGACTTACGCTTAGGACAGGTCTGGCGATATCGCGACCTTATATTGCTGTTTGTACGCCGTGATTTTGTCTCGTATTATAAACAGACAATCTTAGGCCCATTATGGTTTCTGATTCAACCGTTACTGACCACCTTAACATTCACTGTTATATTCGGACAAATTGCCCAACTGCCAACAGATGGACTACCGCAATTTCTCTTTTATCTTTCAGGTACCGTCATCTGGAGTTACTTTGCGGAATGTCTTAAAAAAACTTCAGAAACTTTCATTGCCAACCAGAATATTTTTGGTAAAGTTTATTTCCCTCGATTGGTGATGCCGATTTCTGTATTGCTCTCTCAATTGATCAAATTTGGCATTCAATTCTTACTATTTCTCGCTTTTGTAATCTATTTTTTGGTTAGTGGTTCCGAAATTCAGATCACCTGGTATGTTCTTTTACTGCCCGTGTTGATTTTTCTGATGGCGGGGTTAGGATTAGGGTTTGGGATTATTATTTCTTCACTGACCACCAAATACCGCGACTTGCGGTTTTTGGTGGCTTTTGGTGTGCAGTTGTGGATGTACGCTACCCCAGTCATATATCCAGTTTCCTCTATACCTGAGCAATGGCGCTGGATATTATTAATAAATCCCCTCACCCCGATTGTAGAAACTTTCCGCTACGCTTTTCTAGGCGCCGGCACAGTCAGTTGGGGAATGTTGGGATATAGTTTTGGATTTATGATTGTAGTCTTTCTCCTCGGTGTGATTCTGTTTAATCGTGTGGAACAGACTTTTATGGATACGGTGTAATTTCTATGGGTAAAACAGTTATCTCTGTTGAACATTTATCAAAAAGATATGATCTGGGCGTGATTGGGACTGGTACTATCAGTCGTGATCTTAACCGCTGGTGGGCTCGATTGCGCGGCAATCCCGATCCTTACGCCAGGATTGGTGAGGTGGATCATGGAAACCGCCGGGGAGAATCCATCCTCGCGCTGGATGACGTCAGTTTCAAGGTGGAACAGGGAGAAGTTTTGGGAATCATTGGACGTAATGGAGCAGGGAAAAGCACGTTGCTGAAAATCCTCTCACAGGTAACAGCACCAACCAGCGGCGAGGTTAAAATTAAGGGCCGCATTGGCGCTCTTTTAGAGGTGGGAACCGGTTTTCACCCAGAATTAACTGGCCGTGAAAATGTATATCTGAACGGCGCAATTTTAGGGATGACTCGTGGCGAGGTAGATCGTAAATTTGATGAAATCGTAGATTTTTCTGGAGTGGAGAAATTCATTGATACCCCCGTAAAGCGTTATTCTAGCGGAATGTATGTACGTTTAGCATTTGCTGTGGCAGCTCATCTGAACACGGAAATACTTATAGTGGATGAAGTGCTGGCTGTCGGAGATGCAGAGTTTCAAAAGAAGTGCCTCCGCAAGATGGGGGATGTGGCGTATGGGGGACGGACGGTGTTGTTTGTGAGCCA
>CAZQSG010000027.1:0-27494 GCA_964595925.1 uncultured Anaerolineaceae bacterium
AAATTTTGTTGCATGGGAATGATGGATGACTTATAATTTGGAAATCAGTATTTAAAATTATTGCTGAAACAAATGATGAGGTATGAATGGATAAAAAACTGACTGGTGCTGAAATTCGTCAATCATATATTGATTTCTTTAAGAACAAAAAGGGACATACTTATGTTCCTTCATCATCATTGGTTCCCGGAGGGGATCAGACATTGTTGTTTACGAACGCTGGTATGGTTCAATTTAAAGATGTATTTCTTGGGAAGGACAAACGGCCTTATGTCAGGGCAGTCAACTCCCAGAAGGTGATGCGTGTAGCCGGAAAACATAATGATCTCGATGAGGTTGGGCGAGACGACACACATCATACTTTTTTTGAAATGCTGGGCAACTGGTCATTTGGTGATTATTATAAAAAGGAAGCCATTGAATGGGCGTGGGAACTAATAACAGAGGTTTGGGGGCTTGAAAAGGATCGAATTTATGCTTCAGTTTTCAAGGATGAAAAGGACGAAATTCCTGCTGATATTGAAGCCAAAAAGGAATGGTTGAAGCAGCCGGGTTTTTTGGCTTCTCATCTTATTGAGTGCGGGCGGAAAGAAAACTTTTGGGAAATGGCTGATACCGGTCCCTGCGGGCCCTGCAGCGAAGTCCACTATGATTTGGGACCGTCTTATTGCAATAAACAAGGTGAACCAGACCATGTATGTGAAGTGAACGGCGATTGCAACCGGATTGTTGAATTCTGGAACCTGGTTTTCATGCAGTATAACCGGCTGGGGCCAGATGAACTTGTTCCGTTACCTAAGATGCATGTTGACACTGGAATGGGATTTGAACGGATCGTCTCCATTATTCAGGGTTCTTTTTCAAATTATCGAACTGATTTGTTTAAAGGAATCTTTAACGCTATTCAGAACCTCACCGGTCATTCGGATAAAGAGCTTGAGGAAAATTTTACTCCTTATCGGGTGATTGCAGATCACGCACGTGCCGCATCATTTTTGATAGCTGATGGTGTGGTGCCTGGAAATGTAGGAAGGAATTATATCTGCCGGATGATTATTCGGCGTGCTTCCCGCTTTGGCGGAAAGATGGGTCTAAATGATCCATTCCTGGCAGAGGTGGCAAAAAAAGTAATTGAAGAGTATGGCGGGTTTTATCCAGAATTAGTCAAAAATCAGGATACTATCTTAGATAACCTGACAAGGGAAGAAGAACGATTCCATAAAACGTTAGAAAGCGGAATTGGGCAACTAGATTCGTATATAGGAGAATTAAAATCGAAAGGGGGCGATACACTCGATGGTGTGAGTGCTTTTGAATTATATGCGACCCACGGTTTGCCCTTTGAGATTACGCGAGATATTTTACGTGAATCAGGCTATAAGGTTGATGAAGCCGGGTTTACGGATGCGATGGAAGAGCATAAACTTGCTTCGGGTGCAGGAAAGGCGTTTGGGCCATTGGGGGGAGAAGATGCCGATTTCTATCGGGGTTTATTTGAAAATCTTGTAGGAAAAGGGAAACTTACAAGGGATGGCGTTGACTATAATCCATATCAATTATCTTCAAAAAATGTAGAGCTATTGGCGCTTATTAAAGATGGCGAGATTGTTTCTGAAGCTTCTGGGGATGGTTTTGTGGAGTTTGTTGTACCTGAAACCGGCTTTTATATTGAATCAGGTGGTCAGGTTGCTGACACAGGTTGTTTAATCGAGGTTGGGAAAAGTTGGGAAATTGAGGTGCGTGAGGTTCGCCGCCCCGCGGCCGGGCTGGTTGTTCATAAAGGTATCGTGAAATCAGGCAACCCGAAAGTTGGAGATCAGGCCACACTCTCCATCGACAAACAACGGCGGATGGATATTATGCGGAATCATACGGCTACCCATTTACTGCATGCCGAGTTACAAAAAATTCTAGGCATTCATGCTCGTCAGGCAGGTTCTTTGGTCTCCTCTGATCATCTTCGGTTTGATTTTACACACCCAGAGGCAATGAAAGAAGAAGAAATTCGACAAGTGGAAGCAGGGGTGAATCAGGCAATTCTACATAATTATCCTTTGAACATCACGATTAAGACAAGAGATGAGGCAATTGCAGAAGGAGCAATGGCGCTATTTGGTGAAAAATATGGTCAGGAAGTAAGGACGGTCGCCATTGGTGAAGAGTCAACTCCTTTCTCTTACGAGCTATGTGGCGGTACCCATGTACCTGAAACAGGCTTGATTGGCACCTTCTTAATTACAAGTGAATCCAGTGCAGCGGCGGGAATTCGAAGAATTGAAGCCGTTACTGGAAGCAAGGCATATGCGTTAATTCAGAAACGGATTTCTCAACTCAGGGAATCTGCTGTTTCTTTGGAATGCAGTCTGGATGAGGTTCCAACGAAGACACATTCGGTACTGAGTCAGTTGTCTGAAACGCAGAAGGACACGGCTGGTTTGCGGCAAAAACTGGCTCTTTATGAGTTCGAGAAATCATTTTCTGATTTGCCAGTGATTCATGGAGACGTATCGGTGATGACTCTCAAACTTCCTGACGCAACGGTGGATGTAATGCGAGAAATGGCGGACCGCTTCCGAGATAAGATAGAAAAGGGAGTTATTGTTCTGGGCGCAGTACAAAACGACAAGCCAATTTTGGTTGCAGCTGTGACAGATAATCTGTTGAAATCAGGATTGCATGCAGGTAATTTGGTTAAAAAAGTTGCGAAAATCGTTGGTGGCGGCGGCGGTGGGCGTCCTTCGATAGCGCAGGCTGGGGGAAGGGACCCTGAAAAATTGGATGAGGCATTGGAACAGGTATTAAAATTAGTCGGGGATACTTTAAAGTAATTGGTTTGAAATAGAACTTTATTAAGAGAAACCCATCGACTGGTTTGGCCGATGGGTTTTGCACGTTTATATCAATATTGGTATTAATCAGATTTGGGACGGCAGCACAAAATCAATTCTTTAGCAGCTTTTAATTCATCAAGCCTTCCAACTGGTGTTCCGTGTGGAGCAGTATGAAGCAGCTCCGGGTTTGTATGAGCCTCTTCAGCGATCATGATCATTGCGTCTGCAAATTCATCCAGCATCTCTTTGCTTTCGGTTTCAGTTGGTTCAATCATTAATGCTTCATGCACAATAAGTGGGAAATAGTTAGTGGGCGGATGGAAACCATAATCCATGAGCCTTTTAGCAATGTCAAGTGCACGTATATCGGGAAGCTCTTTCCAGGCGCCTTCAATGACAAATTCATGTTTACATAAACTATCAAAGGGTACTTTGTAATGATTCCTTAAACGAGCCAGTAAATAATTGGCGTTAAGAACAGCATATTCACCTACATTCTTTAGACCATTTGCACCCAAAAGTGAAATATAAGCAAACGCCTTCACGAGTACACCGAATTGCCCATGGAAAGATTTAACTCGTCCAATTGTATTTTCAGGGGTAATAAAGCCATATAATGGCGGATAATCAGTAGTAGCTTCCTCCACAATACCGATAACGGGGGAGGGCAAAAAAGAACTCAGCATTTCAGTGACGCCAACCGGGCCAGAACCAGGACCACCACCGCCATGCGGTGTGGCAAAGGTTTTGTGTAAATTGAAGTGCATCACATCAATTCCAAAATCAGCTGGTTTGGCGACGCCAAGCAGAGCATTGAGATTTGCGCCATCTCCATAAACCAGTCCACCTGCTTCATGGACGATTTTTGTGATTTCGCAAATATCTTTCTCAAACAACCCCAATGTATTGGGGTTGGTAATCATTAAGCAGGCGACTGTGTCATCACAGAGATTTCGTAAGGCCTCTAAGTCAATATTTCCCTCTTTGTTGCTGGGAATTTTATGTGCTGTGAGACCATTCATAGTTGCACTGGCTGGATTTGTGCCATGTGCTGAATCAGGGATCAAGATTTTTTTGCGCTGTGTTTCTCCTTTGAGTTCGAAGTAATGTTTGATGATTTTTACACCAACAAACTCACCTTGTGCGCCCGCAGCAGGCTGCAATGTTACTGAGTCAAACCCTGATAGAGATTTCAACTGTTCTTGAAGTTGGTACATCAAGTGGAGATTTCCCTGAACAGTCTCGATCGGCTGGAAAGGATGCGTCTTGCTGAAACCCACCATACGGGCAGCTTCTTCGTTCATTTTGGGATTGTATTTCATTGTGCAAGACCCCAAAGGGTAGAAGCCTTGATCAAGGGAGAAATTCATTTTTGCCAGGTGGTTGAAATGGCGAACAACATCAAATTCAGATAATTCTGGCATGTTCAATGTTTTCCGTTTCAGGTGCTCAGGAAACGCTGTTTCAGGCACATCTGATTCTGGAAAACGGATCCCTTTTCTATCTGCAATAGAAAGCTCAAAAAGCGTTTTTTCAGTCATGCGCTGCCTCCTGTAGAACATCAAGGAGATAGTCAATTTGATTCTTATCATTCATTTCAGTAAAGGCAATTAACATTGGATTATTAAATTTGGGATAAAAAGCTGCTATATCCAATCCGCCAAGAATGCCATGTTCGAGCAGATGAGAATTGATTTTATTAACCGGTACCGGGCACTCAACGACGAATTCGTTGAAGTAAGGTTCAGTATTTGCCACATGGTATCCTGTCAATGAATCAATGTGAGTTGCCGCATAATGAGCTTTTTGATAACAAAGATTTGCAACATCAATCAGGCCTTGTTTTCCAACGGCGCTTAGATAAATTGTTGCTCCTAAAGCGAGAAGCCCCTGGTTGGTGCAGATGTTTGAAGTGGCTTTCTCTCGGCGGATATGTTGTTCTCGTGCGGTGAGCGTTAAGACGTATCCTTTATTTCCATCCTTGTCGATTGTTTCACCTACAAGACGACCAGATATTTTGCGGATATATTTCTTTTTTGTAGCAAAAAATCCTAAGTAAGGGCCGCCATAGGACAGCGGGATTCCTAATGGTTGTCCTTCGCCAACAACGACGTCTGCACCAAATTCGCCAGGACTATGGTAAAGCGCGAGAGCTATAGGATTAGCAGCGACACAAAACATGCTGCCAAACTCATGAATATAATCTGATAAATCACTGAAATTCCAAATGTTTCCTAAAAAATCGGGGTATTGAACAAAAACCATGGCGGTATTCTCGTCAAGAAGAGCCGTGATCTTTTCCGGGGCAGGATCACAAACAATTACTTCTAGATCATCAAGACCTTCAAGATAGGTAACTAAAACTTCTCGATAATGAGGATGGATAGTGTTAGAAACGATGAATTTTTTTCGTTTACCTCGAAATTGATAATAAGCCAGAAGGGCAGCTTCAGCCATTGAGGTGGCTCCATCGTAATGGGAGGCATTGCTGGCATCCATACCGGTGAGATTTGCGATCAGGGTCTGGTATTCAAAAATTGCCTGTAGTGTGCCCTGTGATATTTCTGGTTGATAGGGGGTATAAGCTGAATAAAAATCACCAGACCGCAAAAAGCTGTCAACAACGGCAGGACAAAAATGATTGTAAGCGCCTGCACCTAGAAAGCAGTAGAGCTCATCAAGTGATTCATTAGCGCTGCTGATCTCCTGCAATAATGACATAACTTCCATTTCAGAAAGGTTTTCTGGAAGAGCCAGTTTTGGATATCGATGTTCTTCTGGAATGTCAGTAAAAAGGTCACTAAGATGCTCAACTCCAATGGTTTTGAGCATCTCGGCTACATCCTTATTCGTGTGAGGTGTAAACATAGAGGTTTATTCCTCTATTTGATCTAAATATTCAGTGTCACTAAGAAGATCCTTTAATTCTTCAGGGCTGGCAATTCGGATTTTAAACATCCAACCTTCACCATATGGGTCAGTATTTACGGTATCAGGATCATCATCTAAGGCAGGGTTGATTTCAACAATTTCGCCGGAAACTGGGCTAAGCACATCGCCTGTGGATTTTACTGATTCGACGGTTGCGAGATTTGCTTCCTGTTCAACTGTTTCGCCAACTTCTACGAGGGCTTCAAAATATACGAGATCTGAAAGTTGATCTTGCGCAAAGTCTGTTAAACCTATGGTTGCGATCTCTCCTTCAACAAGTACCCATTCATCTGATTCTGTGTATTTTAATTCCTTTGGTGTATTCATAAATAATCTCACTCCTGTAATTATTTGGTTTAAAAGAATAAAAAACTGCTACCTAATTTTGACTACATTCTGTTATTGATCTGTACAGTTTTTTTGTATTTTTACCACTAAATCGATTTGCCCATTCAGTGCATCAAAAATGTAGTCTCCTCATAATTTTTTCCATTTTCTGAGTTGATTTTACATTGTGCAGTCAATTAATGCAAGACATTTGCAAATGATAAGAAAGTGTGAAAAAGGAATCGATTTATAGGTTTCTACAATGTTCGACTCGACTTTGTCAGGCTATAATAAATATATGAAAAAGATCATGCATGTGGATCTGGATGCATTTTTTTGTGCAGTTGAGGAGTATGAGGATCCTGAGCTGCGCGGGAAATGTTTTGCTGTAGGTGGTAAACCAAATCAGCGAGGGGTTGTTGCGTCTTGCTCGTATGCTGCGCGCCGATTTGGCGTTCATTCGGCAATGGCGATGCAAAAAGCACAGCGATTATGCCCGCAATTGATTGCTGTTTCTGGGCGGCATAGATCGTATTCAAAATACTCAAAGCATGTGATGGCAATTCTACAGCAAAGCTGTGACAAAATGAGCCAGATTTCAATTGATGAGGCGTTTCTGGATTTATCCTCCCAGGATGAAACTGTTGAACTGTTAGGACGCCGCATACAGAAAAGAATCAATCAGGAGGCTCATTTACCATGCAGTTTAGGCATAGCTACCAATAAATTGGTAGCAAAAATTGCCAATGATTTTGGGAAGTCAAAATATAAAGGATTTGGTTTTCCCAATGCGATTACATTTGTGCCACCCGGAAAAGAAGCAGAATTTTTAGAACCCCTTCCAGTTCGAAGGTTATGGGGGATTGGTCCAAAGACAGCAGAAAAGCTCGGAGTAATTGGGATATCTACTATAGGCGATTTAGCAGTTGCTGATGCAGAAGAATTATTTAATTCCTTCGGAGTATATGGCGTCACGATGATCCAACATGCCAAAGGTATTGATGAGCGAGAAGTAGGTAGTGGTGGAAGCAAATCAAAATCAATCAGCAGTGAAAGCACATTTTCAGATGATGTTGTTTCTGAAATAATTCTGCATGACCGGATTCAAAGCATAGCAAAAGGGGTTGCTAAGCGGATGAGGTCAAGTAATTTGCGAGCGACTACCATAAAAGTAAAGATTCGTTGGAAAGATTTCACAACGATTACACGTCAAAGAACAATTGCACTATCTGACGATGAAAATCTGATTGCTCAGGTTGCTTTGGATTTGTTCCGCCAAGAATGGAAACAAAGCAGACCTGTACGATTAATTGGAGTTGGTGTAAGCGGACTTGTTGAAAAATCTCAGCAGCCGAATCTTTGGGACAAGGAAGTAAAGAAAAAACAAGAGCTATTTAATACAATGAACTTACTGCAAGAAAAATTTGGGCGATCAGTAGTTACAACGGCTTCTAAATTTAAATACTCGAACACTAATTCGACAAAAAAGAAAAAGAAATAATGTGAACCATTTATGATCACTCGTTTATCAAATGCCGATGAAAGGTCAAGAAAAATTTCCTTTTTTGTTGCCAATTCTACAAAATTTCGATGGCGTCGAATTTAATTCTGCCCTTATTTTTTTATAAAAGCAACAGCATCAATGGCAATATCTCCCCTGGCTTCAGCGGAGCTACTCAGGCTTAGCGCAATTCGCACTGAATTTCCAAAGTGTTCAGGGATTGTCCATGTGCCTAAGGAAATCCATTGTGGATCATTATTTCGGCCCTGCCCGTCTGGAAGAATAATTTCCAGGCTGCCATCTTCTTGTTGAAGTTGCAGTCCACCTGCAAAGAATTTGTATGTTACTTCTGCGCTGCCATTAATCTTCGGGATAAAGACCAGAACTTCGTATTCACCATGTGGAACTGTTTGGGGGACTGTCCATGTGGCATAACTATCGAGAGGGGGGTCTGTAATGACTTGATACTGCTTTCCCCAAACTTGTGGGTCTTCCCAGTATTTCCAATATTGAGCAGGTTCAACAGAGGCATCGTTATCATCAACAATATAGGTTTGCTGGCCAAAAGGAAGCTTCTCAAGAATTGTGCGTGTAGTTTCTGAATGCTCGAGAATTAAAACACGATCAACAGCAACAATGCTCAACTCGTTTCGCAGACCCCATTCCGTTGAAACTGAAAGTTCTGCAGCTTGATCAATATTGTAAATGCCGATGCTTTGCCATACGTCAGTGTATTGAGGGGGTTCCCCTTGAGAAGATCGGTACTGAACATAAGATTGTCCAATAAATGGCTCAATTATTTGATTATTGGCACGAACGGTAAAATCTAAACTGCCTCCCGAACTGAATGTAGTATCAAGGATAAAAATTTCATACAGTGCTGGTTTGAGGATTGTATCGGTTTTCCATTTAATTGAGCCAGCCCCAAATGTCGCATAATAGGGCTCAGGCATTTCTTTTCCAATGTCTTGAGAAATTTGGTCTGAACTTATCCATTGAAAATGATCAAGTGGAGGGGAAACTTCAGCGTATTGTTCATCCAGAATGATCATTGATTCACCGCTAACTGAGAGCGCTGGATGGATCGAGCTGGGATCTGAAACAAGGAAAGCAGAAGCGGGGAAAGGAGTGGATGTTGGTTCTGGCGTGCTTGTGATTGTTGATGTTGCAGAAGGACGAGGTGTAGAAGTCAATGTGGGTGTTGATGTTTGTTGAGTTGGAGTGATAGTCGGCTCTCTTAATCCTAGCGTTACCAGGTTTATCCGAGTTGTTGGGTAGATTAAAAAGAGGAGAATCCCAAATGTGATTATTGCAGAAACAAGACCGACCAGTAAAGGTAACAGGGTTTTTGATAATTTCGTTTTATTCATAAACCAATCCAATGCTTACTACAGTTTAGGCAATTTGAGTATATTTGAGATAATTGTCTTCAAAATAATATCACACAGAAGTGATTTTCTGAATGACTATATCGAAAGGGAGGATGATTAATTAATGTGATTGTATGATGGTAGGGCAATAAAATGGCGAGCTCGTTTATCGTTAATGGTATAATTTTATTGTTAAATTTCACAATAATGTACTAAGGAGAATATTAATGTCAGGTCATTCAAAGTGGTCGACGATCAAACATAAAAAAGGCGCCGCCGATGCAAAGCGCGGGAAAATTTTCACCCGTTTAACTCGCGAAATTGTTATGGCTGCACGTGAAGGCGGCCGAGAAGTTGACAGTAATTTTCGTTTACGTCTTGCTGTTGATAAAGCTCGCGCGGAGAATATGCCCAAGGACAATATCGAGCGAGCGATTAAGCGTGGCCTTGGAGAAGATAAAGAAGGCGTAACATATGAGCAGATCACTTATGAAGGGTATTCGGGTGGCGGGGCTGCACTCATTATTGAGTGTGTGACCGAAAACCGTAATCGCACAGTGGCTTCAGTTCGACACAGTCTTTCAATGACGGGGGGAAGCCTGGGGGAAACTGGATCTGTGGGCTGGCAATTTACTCAAAAAGCCTACTTCTCATTTCCACTTGGAGATAAAGATTTCGATGAAATTTTTATGATTGCCGCAGAAGGCGGTGCAGACGATGTGACTGAGGAGGAAGGTGTTATTGAAATTATTGGTGCCGCGAACGCATTTAAGACCATCAGTGACATGCTTCAGGCGTCTGGTATTACGGTTGATGTCGCCGAATTACGGATGATTCCGAATCAGGAATTAGAACTTTCAGTTTCAGACACGCTTAAAGTATTAAAAGCTGTCGAAGAACTTGAAGACCTGGATGACGTGTCGAATGTATATGTGAATGTTGCCATCACGGACGAAGTACTTGCGGCGATGGAATCATCGGACTAAAAAATGTCAACACTGGGGATTGATCCAGGGCTGGGAACAACCGGTTACGGTTTTGTGCAACTTGACGAAAATGATGATCTCCAATTAATTGACTACGGCGTGATTTTGACACCTAAAAAGCAACCCATTGGAATCCGTCTTCAGGTTTTATATGAACAATTAACTGAATTGTTAATTCTTCATTCTCCTGCTGATGCCGCCGTTGAAAAACTTTTTTTTTCCCGAAACATCACAACGGCAATAAATGTAGGCCAAGCCCGTGGTGTCGCCCTTTTATCTTTAGCCGAAGCAAATATTCCCATTGTTGAATTCTCGCCACCTGAGATTAAGCAGGCAGTTACGGGATATGGAGGGGCAACAAAACGCCAAATTCAATTGATGGTCAAATCATTATTAAGTATGGAAGAAGTCCCGAAACCGGACGATGCTGCTGATGCACTCGCTATAGCGATTTGTCAAATTAATCGTGCCCGCTACGACTCACTTGTTACTGACTCTTTATAAAATGGTTATTACAAGCACATCTAATCAGAAAATCAAAGAAATACGGAAATTACATACCCGGAAAGAAAGAGAGCGAACTGGCTTGTTTTTCGTCGAAGGAATTCGTCTTGTAGTAGAAGCTCTTGAAAAAGAAGCCGAGATTGAGACACTTATTTACTCTCCACAACTGTTGGCAAGCATATTTGCTGAGAGTAAGATTGAACAATTTGCGAATCTGGGCGGAAATGTTATTGAAGTGAGTGGACAGGTATTTCGATCGCTGGCAAAAAAGGAGCACCCTCAAGGTATTGCTGCTGTTGTTCATCAGCAATGGCATCCTCTGGTAGATATTGCATTTAAACCAAATGATAATTGGATTGTTTTAGAAACAATCAGGGATCCGGGAAATCTGGGTACAATCTTAAGGACACTGGATGGTATTGGGGGCGCAGGGGTAATCCTGCTGGGTGATTGCTGCGATCCTTATGATGCCACAGCTACACGTGCATCAATGGGTGCCATTTTCACTCAAAGCATCCTAAAAGCAACATTTGAAGAATTTGCATCTTGGAAGAAAGAAATCGACATTCCTTTAATAGGAACCTCAGATCATGAGGAAGGGATTCATTATCGGGAGTATGCGTATAGTAATCCTGTGATGTTGATGATGGGGAGTGAGCGAGCTGGATTACCCAAAACACATCTTGAACTTTGTGATGGAATAGTGACGATTCCTATGGAAGGCTCTTGTGATTCCCTCAATTTATCTATTGCTACAGGAATTGTTTTATATGAAATTCATTATCGGCAACAGTCGGGGAGGAATTAAATGATTGCATCACTCAGAGGAAAAGTATTATCCCATAGCGAAAATGGGGTGACGATTGACGTAAATGGGATCGGATTTTTTGTCTTTACGACCAATAGTGTGGCTTTTTCAGCACATCAAAATGACGTGCTTTTTCTATTCACCCACATGCATGTAAGAGAAACCCTTATGGCGCTTTATGGCTTTGAGTCTATTGAAGAAAGGGAATTTTTCTTACTTCTTAATAATGTGAATGGTATCGGACCGAAGGCAGCCATGTCTATTTTATCGACGATGTCCATGGATTCAATCAGACACGCTGTTTTATCTCGAGAAGCAATGCTTTTCAGCCAGGTTCCCGGAATTGGGAAGAAAACAGCAGAGAAAATTATGCTTTATTTGAAAGACAAAATTCCTTCTGAAGCAGGATTCGCGATAGGACAAACTTCTGATATTGATAGTGCTGTAGTAGAAGCTTTAACAGTGCTTGGATACAGCATTGTTGAAGCACAAAGCGCCCTGCAATCTATTCCGCGAGATGTGCCTGACGATATTGAGGAAAAACTCCGGGTGGCGCTTCAATATTTCACATAGAAATTTTAATAAAATCATAAGTTTCAAAGTGGAACATACTAAAAAAAAGAAACTCAACACAATCATGCTGAGTTTCTTTTTTTATGAATTAAAAAATTTAGTTTACGGTTTTCGCATTAGTAAGAAAATTAGCTTCTTCTTGTTCTGCAATTTTAATTGCGTCTTGCTCGTTTACTTTAGAAAGCAGCAATCCTCCTGTTATGAAAAAGATAATCAATGAAACAATTGAAAGCCGGCTATTGCCCATTAATTTGCTGACCAATCCAAACAATAAAGGACCAGCAGTGCCAGCGATTTTCTCACTTACAGAGAAAAAGGCATAAAATTCAGCAGATTTGCTTTTTGGCATCATACGGCCAAACAATGATCGACTGAGGGCCTGACTGCCGCCCTGGACAGTTGCTACGCCAAAACCAAGCACCCAGAAATGCCACTCTTCCATAAGAAAGTAACCACCGATCGCGATGATAGAATAGATAGCGATGCTTAATAAGATGGCGCGTTTGGTGCCTATCTTTTTTCCCAGCCAACCGAAAAGGAGTGCGAATGGGAAAGCAACGAACTGTACCATAACCAGGGTTCCGATGGTTGTTGTGCTGCTGAAACCAAGCTCAGTACCATAGATTGTTGCCATAAAAATGATGGTTCCGATACCGTTATTGTATAGCCAGAAGGCAATAATGAACTTCATCAGCTCCTTGTATTTGTTAATATCCTTAAAAGTACGATAAAGGCGGTTAAAACTGGCTTGGATTGGGTTGAAGTTTTCTTCTCCTTCTTGAATATGCCTTGATGGTTCTTTAACATTTCGCAATAGTGGAATCGTGAAAACCAGCCACCAAATGGCGACCATGACAAATGAAATACGGGACATCCATTCTGTAAGTTCTGCTGGTGCAAATAAAATCATGGCGAGGTTAACGGTAAGCATGATACCGCCGCCGAGGTAGCCCATTGCATACCCTTTGGAAGAAACCTGATCGATTTCATCTGGCTCAGCAATATGAGGCAGAAAGGAGTCATAAAAAACATTTGCTCCAGAAAAGCCAATTGATCCGACAATATACAGAAGAGATGCGAGAATCCAATCACCTGAGCTGACTAAAACGAGAAGGGCAGTGCCTGTCACCCCGATTGCTACAAAGAATGTGAAGTAGCGTTTTTTTGCGCCGCTGAAATCAGCCATAGCGCCAAGGATTGGTGAGAAAATGGCAATAATTACCAGAGCAATTGTAGTTGTGAATGCCCAGTTTGCGGTTGCATCACTTGGTGAAAGGTTACCTGCCGCTACACTTGAATAGTAGACAGGCAGTACAGCGGCCATGATGGTTGTTGCAAAAACAGAATTAGCCCAGTCATACATTGTCCAGGCATTGATTGATTTCTTGTGGGACTTCTTCTTTTTGCGATCATCTGGTGTTTCACGAAGCTTTTCTTGAAAAGTAGTCATAAAGTTCCCTTCACTTGTGAATTATAAAGAATTCAATTTTTTCCATTATACATGAAAAGGCCGTTTACTCTTAGAAGAAAATGCAGGTGAAGAAAGAAAAGGCGGGTTCAGCAACAAAAAGAACCCGCCATATGGGAAGGATACTAATAGATCACGCATAACTCTTATAATAATGCATGACCTGTAAAGCATACTGTGCTTTTTCTAATGACCAACCTTCTGGTTTTGGGCTTGTGATTGTTATGGCATGATCTGGGGTTACGTTAAAGTAATTATCTGAAAAGACCAGATCAGTACCCTGAAGTTTCAATTCAACAAAGCGCGCCACTGATCTGACACTGCATTGATAAATGAATTTATCATTTTCTTCTGTGATTGTTACTTCAAGTGCGGGATCAACGTAGCGGATGTGTTTGTCTGGAACAAATGTCACCAATTGAGAAGAGACAAACTTATTATCACCATATAGATCACAGACAAAGATAACTTCTCGTTCCAGGCCATCAGGTATTCTTGCGTCATAGGTAAAAACTTCGTTTGACTCCAGACGATTAATTGAAACTTTTTGAGTTCCTTGCTCAAGGATTTCTCCATCAAGTTTCATCAGTCTCCAGTTGATGCTGCCTGACCAGTTTTCAATCAGGTCACTTGTCAGATGGACAGTGATGTGCTTCTCTTCATCAAATAGAGATAGCAGAATTGGGGCATAGAATCGTTTAGCTGCATAATGAAGCGCTTTCCAACGACCGAAATAATCAATACTTGACCAGGAGGCTACCGGCCAACAGTCATTCAACTGCCAGTATAATGTGCCGCTTACACGATGTTTATTTCGTCGCCAATGCTCTACCCCATAACGAATGCCTTCTGCCTGCAAAACCAGGCTCATGTACATGAGATTTTCGAATTTGGAAGGAATACGATAGGATGCTGTCATCTGGTTGATGATAAATCGATTGCCGTTGCCATTCTTCTGGTGGCTTTCCATAACATAGGATGTAAGATTGTAATCTTCAGGAGCTGCATATTGACGGATCGTTTCCATTGGTGGAAATGCCTGGAAACCAAATTCGCTCATAAAGCGAGGGTATTGACTGCGGTACGCCGTGAACGGCTCACCTTTATGCCACACATCCCAATAATGAGCATCTCCCTGCATCTGGCTGTTGACATTTTTGAATGGAGTATCTGAAGAAGGGGAACTTGGCCAATAAGGAGTCTCAGAATCTAATTCTTCCATCCAATTGGGCAAGAGATAATGGAAGAAGGTGTCATATGCGCTTTTTAAATCGCTGTTTTCTGCAGAATCCCAAACCCATTCTTCCCATCCCCACTCCATTTCATTGTTGCCGCACCAAAGAGCAAGGGATGCGCGGTGTCGGATGCGGCGGACATTTTCAAAAATTTCTTGCCGCACATTTTCCACGAATGGCTTCTGATGAAGAGGGTAGATATAACAGGCAAAAATAATATCCTGCCAGACAAGGATACCGTACTGATCACACAGGTCGTAAAAGTCTTCTGATTCATAAAACCCGCCTCCCCACACCCGCAGCATATTTTGATTGGCAAGCGCGGTATCACGGATGAGTTTTTCTAAACGATCTCTTGTCAATCTGGTAGGGAAACTATCGGCTGGTATCCAATTTGCACCTTTAGCAAAAACAGGAACATCATTGACAATAAATGTAAAAGATTTTCCCCATTCATCGGGTTTCTGCTCTAAAACTAATTTTCTTAGTCCAATTTGTTTTGTTTGATGATCAACTATGACATCGTTAGATTTTATTGAAAAATGAACCTTGTAAAGAGGTTGCTCTCCGTAGCCGTTAGGGTACCAGAGCTGAGGGTTTTCAATTACTATTTCTGCTGAAAATTGGTGATAGTCGAAGTTTTTTTCATAAGATTGTTTGGAACCGTCAGGATGTTCGACAATCATTTCAAATCCGATTTCTCCGTCTTGCCATTTTTCCAGTTTAATTTCGGCTGAAATTACAATTTCCTTTTTAAGATGGTTCTGTTGAAGATGGATATCAGAAAACCGTGCATTTGACCGCCCTTCTAGTTTTACATCTTTCCAGATGCCAATGGGCGGAAGCTTGGGACCCCAATCCCAACCAAACTGACTGGGAGCCTTACGGATATAGTATCCGCCGAGAATTCCCATCTCGTTCTGGGGTTCAAAAACCCTCTCAGCCAATTTGGATTTAATATGTTTGGATGGCGAGGGAAACAGGACTCTAATTACATTTTCCCCATGTTGAAGAATGCTTGTGACATCCCATTCATATTTTCGGAACATATTTTCTGTAGAACCAATTAATTGGTCATTGAGGAAAACGTCAGACAGAGTATCAATACCGTCGAAAACCAGGAATTGTTTATCTTGATCGAAAAGGGCTGTGCGGGCAGAAAAATTATGAGTGTATTCCCAATCTTCTTCCATTACCCATTGCACCTTTTCTTCGTTTTCACCCACAAAGGGGTCTGGTATACAACCAGCATTCATCAGATCAAGATGAACGCTACCAGGTACAGTAGCATTGTTCCATTCGACATCTTTATTCTTGTGAAATTTCCAGGAACCATTCAGTGATTGTAGAAACATAAGAGTAATCCTTTCAGTAAGTACTTGCTTTTTCTCATTATATCGTGTTGTGGATTTTTTTATTTATTTCACAATAAATTTGAAAGGTATTTTTCATGATATTTTAAGGTATGTGATTGTATAATGATTCAAAGGAACGAAACCAAGAATATTTCTGGTTGAAAAAGGTTTATGCAAATGAATTTCACTTCAAATAACCTGATATCGTGGCTGATCTTACTCCTGTTTGGTTTTACCATTGGGTATATGTATATAAAAGTATTAAGAAAAATTGATAAAGAAAAATCCGGAAAAATTAAACTCCATTGGGTTTATGGAATCCTTGGCTGTTTAGCAGTCATTTGCAACCTGTTTTTTATTCTCCCATTTAACACGGAGAATGAGATTTTTCGTTTTCTACTGAATGAACCAGTTTCAATCTTTCTTTTGTCTTTCTTGCCGATCCTTTTCTCTGCGTATTATGGTAATTATGTAAGCACAATTTGCATTGGTTTAATTTCAGGGATAGCCCAAGCGGGTTTCCGGCACGGAAACCCGCTACTCATTGCCTATATGATAATTGCAGGGATTTTATTCCTTTATCTTTCTAGTTATAATCCCATCAGTTTTTCGAAGAAAAAACGTCGACACCCTCTAATTACAACTGTTTGGACACTTATTATTCTTTACCCAATCATTTTATTTTCGGGTTTGTTTACCAAAGAGCCGTCATTTGCACATCGTTTAGGCGTTTGTTTGGTCTCCGGCTTTTCAAATTGGTTTGCGATTCTTGTTCCGCTATTTCTCGCTGGCATTTTATTAGAAATAGTAATCATAATTCAGGGAGATAACGAATCTTTCCTTTGTTTCAAGAATCAAAAACAAAAATTTTTCTTAATCCAAATTCCAATTTTATTATTCGTTGGTTTGTTAACCACCACAATGTTATGGCAATTTTTTTACCAACGAAATTATGAGCAAGCGGTTGAAAAAATTTCATTTTTGGGTGAAGAAGAAGTAGAAAAGCACGCCTATTTTCTAGAAATCGGTAAAAGCAACATTAATACGATTCAAGATGAGCAGTTTGCTATTATTGAGGAAACGCACGACATAGATCAAGTATTAGCTCAAATTTACCAAAATCACCAATATTTTCAAAAATTCATTATTCTTTCGAATCATCAAATAATTGCATCCTATCCCCACGATAACACAAACCCTGAATTAATGTTCGATGATTCTTTAAGACAACGCCTGCAGCTTATTCAAGGGACTCAGATACCCTATCGGGTGGAAACAAGCAAATCTGAAAATGGGTCAACTCTCTATCTGTTTTACACACCAATTCCGCACACAGATTGGGTTTTCATTGGTTTGGCCTCGCCTGAGAGTAATCGTTTCTTTTATACTGATACTGAAAATAATCGCATTTTCGAGGAAATTATATGGGAGGTTTCAGATTCTATAGGTGGTCAGGTTCACTCGAATTCTAATGCGAACGTAAGTGGGCAATTAAGAAATCATATAGTTCCACTTTCTGCTCTAACCGAAATTGTTACCAGTGGTTTGCATACTTCCTTAGGACAAGGCTATTATTATATAAAGGATACAGGGAATTACGAAATTGTTTTTAAAGGAATAATTCTTGATGAAGAAATTTCGATGATGACTTTCCCCCAAATAATTCCCATTCTAATCTTAGAATTGATGCTGATTCCAATCTTTCTATTATTCTTTAAAATAAATAAGGAATCACTTCGGTCACAGGTAGAATCAGTCTCTCGAGAAGCTTTTGGTAAGGAAAATGAATCTCAACGCAAGTTTTACAGGGATGTGAATAATCCTTATTTGGAACAATTGCGGATAGAGATTCAAAAAAATAAGAGAGAGATGGACGACAAACTGGACCATGAACGGAATTCTTTAAAAGTGCTGCAGTCTCTTTCAAGGGCAACTACATTGGATGATGTTGTCAAAGTAATTTCTGAAAACAACGACTTCTCAAAGTTGGAGTCTCTCCGCATTGTTATGAATCCAGATATTGCCAATTATTTGGGCTATGGGAGGAAAACTGCCACATTTGGAACCGGGACAGATTTAAATAAGTACGCCTTTTTGGATCGTTTTTTGTATTCAAAAATGGAGCTTGAACAAATTCGAATAATTTCCAATTGTGATAAGTCCAAATGGCTTGACATTAATTATCAGAAACGATTTCCCGGTTCACTTGCTGTTTGCGCATTGCGGTACAGCGGAATATATTTGGGTGTCATTTGGATTGCTGACCAAAAAGCCCACAGTTTTCGTACAGAGAATATTCAAACGTTAAGTTTTTTAGCGGATCAAATATCAAACTCGCTATCCAATTTGTATAATATACGGATTAAAGAATCTCACAAGAAAAGGGTAGAATTCTTGATTCAGTCAATACCAGAACCTGTTTTAGTATTAAACAGGCAGTTGAAATTGGTATTGATTAATTCAGCGGGGAGTAGATTAAAAAAAGTAATCTCACCGAAGGTGAAGATTGGGATGGAATTACCAGAATTTGTCCTGGATAAAAATCTATATGATTTCCTTCGACAAGCCTTCTCTTCAACAGTCGTTGTAAGCCAATTACCATTAGCTAATGGTAGTGTCTATTCCGCAAATTTAGTAGTGGCATCAGAACCGACAGGATTCCAGAGTGACTGGCTGATTTGTACGCTGCATGATATTACAACGTTTCAAGAAAAAGATGAGATTCGTTCGGAATTTATGGAAGCTGTGGGTCAATATATGCAAACCCCTTTGCGAATGACTGCTGGTTATCTTGCAATGTTGTCGATGGTTGGTAGCCTGAATCAAGCACAAGCGGACTATGTGAAGAGCATAGGTCAGAGTGTACAAAAGATGGACACATTTGTGAATGATTTGCTTGACATTAATCGAATCTCTGCTGGTATTGGTTTAGATTTCAAGGTGGTTTTTGCAACTGATCTTATTGAAGAAGTAATTGAAGATTTAAATCCTTTAGCCAAACAAAGGAAGGTGCAAATTACATCTGATAATATTCCACGGAGGTTGATGAGTAAAGTTGATGTGGATGAAAAATTATTTTGCCAGGCCCTCTACAATCTTGTGAAGACCGGTATCTATAATAATCAGATGGCAGGTGAAGTTGAGATACAATTGCATGCAGAAGGGGAAAATCTCTTATTCATTGTCAGAGATACTGGTGTTGGTATTTCCCCAATAGACTTACCTCATATTTTCAATCGAATTCAACAACCGCAATCACTGAAATCGGAAAATCATAGCGGAGGTCTGGCATTATCCTTGGTGAAATCAATTGTCGATCGGCATTTGGGAGAGGTTTGGGCAGAGAGCGAGTTGGGTAAGGGGTCAACATTTTATATTCGTATACCCCGAGTGCATCCCAAGTAGCGCGTATTATATCAAATGGATGAATTCTTCAGTTAGTAATTTTTCTTGTTGATTGAATGTAGGAGTAGCTTTCTGAAAATTGATGTAGATACCTGATAAATCTGTTAATCAGGTATCAAATAGTTCTTGTTTAAAAATGGCTTGACGACTTTCCCGTTCAGGGAAACAACCGATGGTTGTGATTTCCGCATTGTAAACTTAACAATTATTTTTATCTTGGTTTAGGAGAAATATGCAAAAATCACGCTCGAATACTAAATGGTTGATTTTGATCCTCGCTGGTTTGACCAATGCGATTGCTGGAGCTGCCCCCAGCATGAGCATGTCTGTTTTATTCTATGAGATTTCTACGGATCTACATCTTTCACTGGTTCAGGTCGGTCTTGTATGGGGATTAAGTTCTATTCCAGCAATTATTTCCATGCTCCTTGGCGGTTTCATTGTTGATAGATTCGGCCCAAAACGAATCACCATCATCGGCACAATTCTAGTAGGTATTACCGGTGCGCTGCGTGCTGTTGCATCCGATTTTTACTCATTAATTTTCACTACACTTCTTTTGGGTTTTTTTACTCCACTCATTATTATGGGGAGTTTAAAAACATGCCGTTTGTGGTTTAAGGACGATCAATTTGGACTTGCTAATGGGATCCTCTCCATGGGAATGGCCTTTGGATTTATGTTGAGTTCATTGCTGAGTGCTTCAGTTCTTTCCCCCTGGCTGGGCGGATGGCGTAATGTATTCCTCTTCTATGGTTTTATCGCAATTTTGTTCAGCATCCCGTGGTTGTTTACACCCCAACCCTCTCCAGATTCTGACGAGGTCAATTCTAATGCAGGCAAGACAACATTTCGTCATTCAATGGCTCACCTAGTCAAACTGCCTAATCTCTGGCTACTAGGCATAATAATTTTCGGCATCGGCGGAAGCATACAGGGCACTCTTGGTTATCTTCCCCTTTACCTCCGTTCTATTGGCTGGGAGGCATTTCAGGCGGATGGCGCCCTAACACTTTTTCATGCCGTGAGTTTGATCTTCGTGCTTCCATTATCATTCCTTTCAGACAAACTTAAACGTCGCAAACGAATCCTGATTAGCATGTCGGTCATGATTGCCAGTGGTATCGGACTACTGTTTGTATTCAGTGGTAATTGGGTATGGGTGGCTGTCATCATCGCTGGATTTGTGCGTGATGGTTTTATGGCTGTTTTCCTTGCCATGATCGCAGAGACTAAAGGGGTAGGTGCGATTTATTCAGGGACTGCCATCGGGTTTGTGATGATCTTTTCTGGGCTTGGAAATATAATCGCACCTCCTTCAGGCAACCTGCTTGCTTATCTCAGCCCATCAACGCCATTCGCCCTCTGGGCTGGATTTGCTCTTGTCGGCATCCTTGCAATTTTTTTCTTACAAGAAGAAGAAAAACCAAAAGTTATATCGTAATAAGAAAATCAATTCAACTATATCGATCAGCAGCATCTACGGAATCATAATGGTATGGATTTTGATTTTTCATTTTTGGTTTAGTCACAGTAAGGAGAACAGCAATGCTTGCTATTTTTAAGGAAGTGTATTTTCGAAAGAAAGTGCCTGTTATAGTGTGGGGCCTATGAAGATTTGATTGAATTAACCCCGTCACAACTACGACGGGGTTAATTATGGAAAATTTAAGATTTTCAATTTGGAAAATATGTTGTAAAACAGTCAAATTAATGATAAACTCACAATTGTGATCAGTAATGCACAATTGTGAAATACCTATCATTGGAGTAAGACAGATAAAAATGATTGAAGATACACTTTCCATTCAAAGAGCCAACTTACTTGCTGACGTGGCGGAGATGTATTATCTTGAAAAAATGAACCAATCGCAAATTGCGAAAAAACTTCATGTTGATCGGTCCCTGATTTCCCGTATGCTTACGGAATCTTGGAAAAATAAAATTGTTGAAATCTACATTCGTCGACCAATTCCTCGTGACCGGAAATTGGAAAATAAGTTGCGCACTGTACTTCGTTTGGACAACGTATTGGTTACGCAATGCAAAAGCATAGAGAAAGATGCTATATTAGATGGTATTGGGAGAGCTGCCGCTATTCTTTTAAAGGAATATATTAAAACACAAATTACCATCGGAACTACGTGGGGAACATCTGTAAATGCGACTATTGCAGCTATGGAAAATTATCTACCACCGACCAATGGGCGGGTGGTACAAATGGTGGGGGCTTTGGGTGCTCAACGTATAGAGTACAACGGTACAATGATGGTGCAGGAATTAGCACAAAAAATTCATGGAGAGGCCTGTTTCCTGAACTCACCTTTTTATGTAGATTCTGAGCTTACGGCACAATCTTTGTTGAACAATTCGAGCATTTCGCAAACATTAAGAATGCTTGATGAATGTAATCTTGCTCTTGTAGGTGTTGGGAGCATTGAACCTGAGTATTCCAGTTTTTACCATGCTTCTTACGTAGAATTAGGCGAGATTCAATCTTTGATTGCACAGGGTGTTGTTGGTGATGTGTGCGGATTGCATTTTGACGTTAATGGAAATTCTGCGGGGGATGATTTTGCAAAACGCTGTGTGACGATCTCACGAGAACAATTGATGCGAATACCTGTTCGGTTTGGTGTCTCTGGCGGTGAAGGAAAAGCAAAACCGATTATTGGGGCTGCCCGTGGCAAATATATTAACGTGTTGGTGACAGAGTCGAATACAGCGGAAGAAATTCTTCAATATCTTTCCACAAGTCATAACGAAAAAGAAATAAGGTGAATCAGAAAAATGGCGAATAGAATCTTGAAATTATTGGAACCATCAGCTGTGAAATTGAATATCGAAGCTAAAGATGCGCAGGACGTATTAGCACAATTAGGCGCGGCGTTATTCAAGGCTGGTTATGTGCACGCCTCTTTTGTCGACGCTGCATTAGAACGAGAAAAGAAAATGCCTACAGGACTACCTCTGGGTGGTGATTACAATGCAGCAATTCCTCATACTGAGGTTGAACATGTGATCAAACAAGGATTGGCTTTAGCAACTTTGAAAACTCCAGTCATTTTTAAAAATATGATTGACCCAACCAGTGATGTGCCTGTCAGTATTGTATTTTTTATGGCGCTGGATCAGCCGAAAGCCCAGATTGAGATGCTGCAAGAAATTGCAGGCGTTCTTCAGAACCCGGAGATGATCGAACAATTTATTGCAGCAAAAAATTATAACGATGTGAAGAAGACCTTGTTGGCGTCTGAATAAATCAACTTAGTTATTATAAAAAGGAGTACGGTATGGCAGGTGTAAAAAGAGTTCTGGTAGCGGGTGGAACTGCCATTGCAACATCAACTGTTGTTGCTATAGGAATTGAAGAAGCTATGAAGCAACGTGGGATTAAAGTTGTAACACGGCAGTGTAAAGCCTCTGAGATAAAAAGAGTGATTGATAAAAGCTATGATTTAGTTGTGACAACAACACCGGTGCCGAGTGATCTGGGTGTGGATGTTCCCGTAATCCAGACACTTGCTTTTCTGACTGGCATAGGAAAGGAGGAGATATTAAATCAGATTGAAAAAATTTTAAAAGATTAATTTATTTATTGAATCAGTATCTTTATATTTAAGTACCTTTTTTGAGGAGAGTTTATAATGGATCTATTTTTAACCGCTATAAAAAGTGTTTTTGATAACCTTGGTGCAACCATCATGCTGCCAATCATCATTTTCCTCGTTGGCATCATTCTTGGTTCTAAGCCAGGCAAAGCGTTCCGTGCAGGTGTGGTCATTGGTATCGCGTTCATTGGTATCAATCTGGTCATCGGCCTGATGTGGGGCACTCTTTCTGAAGTCGGTCAGGCAATGGTAACAAATCTGGGAGTTCAGAAAGATATTGTCGATGTTGGTTGGCCTGGAGCCGCGGCAATTGCCTATGGCACACGTGTAGGTCTATGGGTGATTCCGATTGCTTTATTAGTCAACATCATCATGTTGGCGCTTAATTGGACCAAAACCCTGAATATCGATGTTTGGAATTTCTGGCATTTTGCGTATCTGGGATCTTTGGTCGCAATCATCAGTGGAAGCCTAGCATATGGCCTGATCGCTGCTGCCTTGGCTGCCGTATTGGCACTCTTTCTTGCCGATTGGACTGCCCCGGCTGTGCAAAAATTCTATGGCCTGCCTGGGATTTCCATTCCTCACCTGACCAGCGCACCAGGTGTTCCATTCGCTATTGTTACCAATTGGATCATTGATCGTATCCCTGGTGTAAAAGACTGGAAAGTTGATGATGAAGCCATTCAAAAGCGTCTGGGCGTTTTTGGTGATCCTGTCATTCTTGGTTTGATAATTGGTCTGGTTCTTGGTGCCCTTGGCTTCTATAATGCGGGTGATGCCGCAACTGTGGCAACGAAAATTCTCCAGACTGGTATGAACCTGGCTGCTGTGATGCTGCTCCTGCCACGCATGGTGCAGATTTTGATGGAAGGTCTGATTCCGATTTCAGAAACAGCTCGAGAATTTATGAATAAAAAAGCTCCTGGCAGAGCATTGTACATTGGACTTGATTCCGCTATTCTCACTGGACATACCGCCGCAATTACTTCATCTCTAGTAATTGTTCCGATTGCGATTCTTCTGAGTATTATCCTGCCTGGCAGCCGCGTAATTCTTTTTGCAGACCTGGCCGTGATTCCTTTTGTTGTTGCAATGTATGCACCTTTGATGAAGGGAAATATTTTTAGGATGATTGTCGCTGGTACGTTAGAACTGATCGCGGGTTTCTATATTGCTACTGCGGCAGCAGCAACCTTTACTGCTTCAGCCATTGAAGCAGGTTTCGCCATTCCAGAAGGAACAACGAAGATCACAAGTATTGCTGATGGTTTCATGTGGACAACGGCCGTCTTCTCTGGCGTTGGAAAACTAGGATGGATCGGTCTTGTCCTATTCGCTGCTGTCCTTGGTGTTATTATCTTCTTCTACAAGAAGAATGAAAAAGCCTGGGAAAAAATCGCTGGTGCAGAACAAGAATAATTATGCACTTGAGTTTTGAACTGCTGTATATGTGAAAAAATCGGAGCGGTCTTTGATTTTTTCAAATGATCGCTCCGATCAAAGAAAAGAAGTTGAATTATCAATCCTGCGCAGCGGTTTGCGTATGGTTTTGTATGGAGTAATCAATGTTTGACTCAATCTTACGGACTATACTTGGCGGATATGGCGAGGTATTACTGGATTTTTATCTGGAACACAACCTGATTATAAACGGGATTATATTTTTATACGCAATTATTGTTTCATTTAGTTATAAGAGTTATCGCCACGCTTTATCTCAGTTGGTCGCTTTTTTGCAAGAAAACCATATGCAAAGACTGAAAAATAAGACGGTCAAAGAATTGGTTTATTTGCTTGAGAAGCTTGATTTACCCTGGGACGATGCGATTAATGCTTACTGGTTTCCATTGATTGCTCAACCAAGGAAGCTTTTTCCTAGAAGGAAAAAATTGGAAGCGGTGAAAGAATTGATCAGTCTAACTGTTTTGGCCGACGAATTGAAAAGTTTATATGGTACGGAGAAAAATAATGGCTAGTTTAGAAATTATTGTTAAACATTCAGCGGGATTGCATGCTCGTCCAGCTTCCAAATTTGTGCAAACAGCAATGAAATATCCCTGTGATATTACAGTTAAAAATATTACAATCCCAAGTAAAACGATTAATGCAAAAAGTATTTTACAGGTACTCACTCTTGGAGTCAATCAAGATAATTCTGTCCTGATCGAAGCAGTGGGTGAGAAAGAAACTGAAGCTTTAACAGCTCTTAAAGAACTGATTGAGTCTAATTTTGGGGAATGATTTAATGAGCAGGAAAGAGTGTTTTAAGATAAGAGAACAAAATTAATACAGAGAACAGGAAAAGGGTGGTTCTTTTGGCAGGAAATCAGGTATCGAAAGATAGAAAAATTGAATGGCTCAAAAAGATGTATCAAAGTCGTGCTTTTGAAGAAATGGCCGAGCAGTTGTATGCCATGGGGAAAATTCATGGAACGATGCATCTTTCAATGGGAATGGAAGCTTCAGCTGTGGGAAGTGTTGCTGCGATACAAAAAGGGGATTATGTATTAGGAACGCATCGCGGACATTCAGAGATGATCGGTTTTGGTGCTGACATCAAACGTATGATGGCAGAGTTTCTGGCTAAAGCCACTGGTTATTGCGGAGGCCGCGGCGGTTCAATGCATATAGCTGATCAGAAAAATGGGTTTTTAGGTGCTCAAGGTATTGTTGGGGCAAATATCCCTCTGGCCGTTGGAGTGGGATTGAGCATTCGAAATCGTAAGAGTGACCAGGTTTGTCTGTGTTACTTCGGTGACGGTGCTACTAATGGAGGTGCTTTTCATGAGGGTTTGAATATGGCAGGCATCTGGAAATTACCTGTGGTGTTTGTTTGCGAGAATAACCAGTATGGAATGTCAATGCCAATCTCAAACGCAACAACCGTTGATAAACTTTCGGATCGTGCGGCGTGTTACGGAATGCCAGGTGTTACTGTTGACGGCAATGACATTATGGCCGTGTATGAAGCCACACAGGAAGCCGTAAACAGAGCCAGGGCTGGTGGTGGTCCGACAATGGTTGAAAATCTTACCTATCGTTGGCGGGGGCATTCCAAGAGTGACGCAAATAAATATCGCACTAAAGAAGAAATTCAACGGTGGATGCAACCGGATCGCGATCCAATAGCACGCTGGAGGCGTTACCTGATTGAATCGGATATTCTCAGTGAAGATGATGTAAAAAGCATTGAAGAAGAAACTTATAGAGTCATTGATGAGGCCGTGGATTATGCTGAAAGCAGTCCGGAACCGGGCATCGAAACCATTGAGAGAGGAGTATATGCCGAATGAATATGCGGGAGATTAGTTATTTAGAAGCTGTTCGTGAGGCAATGACCCAGGAAATGCGGCGCGATGAAAGAGTCTTTTTCATGGGTGAAGATATTGGTGTATATGGCGGTGCTTTTGGTGTCTCCTCTGGAATGCTAGAAGAATTTGGCAAAGAGCGAGTGATCGATACCCCTATCAGCGAGCTGGGAATTGCAGGGGCGCTTGTTGGTGCAGCCATTACTGGTATGCGTCCTATTGGTGAAATCATGTTCATGGACTTTATGACCCTGGCGATGGATCAGCTGGTGAATCAAGCAGCGAAAATTCATTACATGTTCAATGGACAGGTGAGTGTTCCTCTGGTTATGCGTTCTCCAATCGGTTCTGGGGCTGGTGCTGCAGAGCAGCATTCACAAAGCCTTGAAAATTGGTATGCACATGTGCCTGGATTGAAGGTTGTGATGCCAACCACGCCGTATGATGTTAAGGGCTTGTTGATCAGTTCCATACGGGATAATAACCCTGTTATTTTCTTCGAACCCAAGTTGTTATACAAGAAGGCGATTGGGCCTGTACCAGAAGAATCGTATACCATTCCTTTGGGTGTGGCGGATGTAAAACGGGAAGGGTTTGATTTAACCGTGGTTGCGACGGGGATGATGGTTCCCCGGACGTTAGAAGCTGCGAAAGTGCTGGCGGAAGAAGGAGTTGACATTGAAGTAATTGATCCGCGAACACTTCGTCCACTGGATACAGAAACAATCATTCAATCAGTCATTAAGACTGGGAAACTCCTGATTGTTCATGAGGCAGCAAAGTTTTCAGGTTATGGCGGAGAGGTAGCTGCTATGGTTGCGGAGAGTGAGGCTTTTGCCTATTTGGATGCACCGATTCGGCGTTTGGCAGGACGTGATATTCCGATTCCTTACAACCGCAATCTTGAATATAATGCCGTACCTCAGGTTGAAACAATTGTGGAAGAAGCTCGCGCGCTCGCACAAGGGAGATATTAATGGCAAAAGCAATCATTATGCCCAAATTTGAGATGTCTCAGGAAATGGGGACAATCATTCAATGGCTGAAAAAAGATGGGGAATCTGTCAAACGAGGCGAGCCTATTTTGGAAGTTGAGACCGATAAAGTGACGATGGAGGTTGAAGCTCCTGCCAGTGGAATAATTGCTGGGCTTAGAGGTAAACCAGGAGATGAGATTCCGGTTACTGAGACTATCGGCTATATCCTCAAAGAGGGTGAAGCGGTTCCTGTTAAAGAGACACAGATTGCTAAACAGGAATTTGTGCCTGAGAAAGGAAC
>CAZQSG010000028.1:0-27091 GCA_964595925.1 uncultured Anaerolineaceae bacterium
CAGTATTCCGGTCAAGCCAATGACAGGGAGCAAGGCACCTGCAAGGAGTGGAGAAACCATTGCGGGTCCAGACCCAATCAAGCTCATCATACCGTTGGCTCTACTGTACTGATCTTTATTGACCATGGTGCTGATAGCTGCTGAGTAAGCTGGCCATTGGAAGGTGTTACCTAATCCATTAATGACTGCTGCGATATAGAGGTGCCAGAACTCAAGATTGCCGCTTGCCTGCAAAATGAGGATACCAATGGTGGCGAGTACCGCACCGAAGTCACTGATCATCATCATTAATTTTCGATTGTAACGATCTACCATTGCACCGGCAATGGGGGATAATAAGAGGAGTGGTAGAATAAAGCAAACTTGAAGAAGACCCATCGCCGTAGCGGAACGGGTTTGCTGGTACATCCAGATCGTGAGGGCGAAGTTTGTCATGTTGGAAGCGAGGACTGAAATAAACTGTCCAACCCAAACCATTGTGAAGCCAGTCATTCCTGAGAGTCTCTTCTTTTCGTTCACGCTAAATTGTCCTCTTAATGAATGATTCCCATTAACTTCCAATCCCGATATTAACATACTGAATAATTGTTGTCAATTTTCTTAATTCAACGCTATGGAAGGATGACGTGAGGTTATAAAACTGGCATTTGTTTCTCTAATGTGTCGCATAGGGCATACAGTTATTTTGATTTGGGTTTCTCTTTGTTGGTATAATCATCATATTATGCTAGTCGATATTCAGTTAGATGATATTGTAGTTTTAAAGAAACCCCATCCTTGTGGATCTTTGCAGTGGAAGGTGACACGGGTTGGGGCAGATATTCGTTTGGAATGTTGTCAATGTAGTAGACGAATACTATTAACAAGACGAGAATTTCAACGGCGGTTGAAGAAAGTGCTGGAGTCCGGCAGTAAGAATGAATACGAGAACTGATCAACCAAAAATATTGGTGCTCTATTCAGAAACCGGTGGGACTCATCGGAATGCTGCTGAAGCAATTCAGGAAGCGATAGAAATTCAATATCCTGACCAATATGACGTGAAACTTGTGGACATCTGGTCGTATTGCGGATGGCCTTTAAAAAATTTTCCATCAGTGAACCATCTGTTTCGAGCCCGGGAAATTATCAGCAAGTCGAGTATGCGTTATAGTGATCATGTCGCCGGGCTCCGGTTTTTTCAGTGGTTTACCAAACCATTTTTACGTAGAATTGTTGACCGGATGATGGTGGAGAACCCTTGTGATCTGATTGTTTCAGTTCATCCATTGGTTTCAGCCCCTGTTATTGAGATATTGAATGGGAAAAATGAAATTCCCATTGTCGTTGTTGTCAGCGATCTGGCGACACAAAATATATTTTGGTTCCATCCAGATGTTGATTTTTTGATTCTACCTTCTGAACAAACACAACGAACTGCTTTACGTGTGGGAATGGATTGGAAGAAGATATTTCTTTTAGGAGTTCCGGTGGGGATGAAGTATTGTGTTAAATTAGAAACTCAGGCCCAGATACAAAATCGCCTGGGGCTTGATACTGACAAACCAGTGATTCTTCTTGCGGGAGGACAACAAGGAGTAGGTCCCATTCGAACCACGGCAGAAATTTTGGATCATGAATTTAATGGTATCAATCTGGTGATTATAAGCGGTAGAAACAAGCATTTACAATCTCAGCTGCAAGGTACCCATTGGAATAATCATGTCATCATCAAGGGTTATGTGGAAGAGATGTGGGACTGGATGTGGGCTGCTGACATTCTGATCAGCAAAGCAGGCACGGGTATGCTGGCTGAAGCCTTGAGTGTTGGGGTGCCAATGATCCTTTTTAACAGGGTTCCATATTTAGAAGATGCGAATGTCTCTTTTTTGGTTAATCAGGGTGCAGCAATTTGGGCACCAACGCCAAAATCCGTGGCAAACGCCTTAAAATATTGGCTTGAACGTCCACAAGAGAGGGAAAAAGCAGAAAAGGTGTGCAGAAGATTAGCTAAACCAGAAGCTGCCCGGCAATTGGCAGATGTATTAACGGATATTGCGGATGGGAAAATTGTGAGTGTGTGATGGCAATTTTAGAATCAAATATGTGCGAATTCGTCAGTCATAGTGCTGATCAAACAAGAAGGCTGGGAATGCGGCTTGGGTCATTGATGAAGGTACAGAACTTGATCTGCCTTTCAGGGAATCTAGGGGCAGGGAAGACCACTTTTGTGCAGGGATTGGCAGCAGGGTGGGGTTCAACAGATCAGGTGACCAGCCCTACCTATGTGTTGATTAATCAATATGAGCGTCTGACAGGGGGCAGTATGTATCATCTGGATGCATATCGGATTGCTAATAGTATTGAAGCTGAAGAACTGGACCTGGATTTGATGCTTGACAATGGTGTTCTTGTCATTGAATGGCCAGAGCGAATTGATGATGTTTTGGCAGTGAATCGATTATGGATTAACCTTGAATATGTCTCAGAAGACAAACGGCGTTTTGTATTTAAACCAGTTGGAAAATATTACGAAGATTTATCCGCTTCATTTCGCAAGCGATCATTTGGAGGCTTATAATGCTGTTGGCTATAGATACTTCAACTCAGTGGATGGGAGTTGCTCTTTATAATGGTGAAATGGTGTTAGGGGAGATGACCTGGAAAACGAAGCGGCACCACACTGTGGAATTGGCGGTTTCAATTGAGACTTTATTGGCTCGTTGTGGTGTAAATGTCACCGATCTTGATGTTCTCAGTATTGCTCTTGGACCTGGCTCGTTCACAAGTCTCAGAATTGGTTTAGCACATGTGAAGGGAATGTCTCTTGCGCTCCATATTCCTGTTATCGGGATTCCAACCTTAGATATACTGGCAGCTGCACAGCCGAAAGAAGATCGTCGACTGGTGGCTGTATTATCGGCTGGCCGCCGCCGACTGGCTTATCAATACTATTCCTGGAAGGGTAAAAAAGGCTGGGTGACAGATAGTGACCCATTGTTAGCCACCGCTGAGGAGATGGCGGAGTCGATAAAGGAACCGGTGTTGGTCGCTGGTGAATTGACATCTGAAGATCGAAAAATCCTTCGTCAGGGACTACCTGAGGCAGAACTTCGAAAACCAGCAGATTGTCTGCGTCGTCCTGCCTATCTGGCTGCTAAGGCCTGGGTCCGGTATGCAAAAGGTGATGTCGATGAAGTTGCTAATCTCTCTCCCATTTATCTGCACGTTGCAAACCCAATCCCAGATTAGGCAGGGTAATTCATGGAAAAATCATTCATCATCAGACGAATGAAGGCAGAAGACCTGCATCGGGTGTGGGAGATTGATGTACAGAGTTTCAGTCTACCCTGGACCGAAAGTAGTTTTCGGAATGATTATTTTATAAATAAGAATTCTCGGATGTGGGTAGTTGAAACACTTGATGACGCTGGAAATCCACTGGTGATTGGGTCTATGGTCGCCTGGTTAATTTTGGATGAGGTGCACCTGGGTACGATAGCCGTTGACACTGATTTCCGTAAACGGGGTATCGGTGAAACATTAATTCGCACTTTATTGCAGGAAATGACAAGTGAAGGTGCTGTCAGGGTTGAATTGGAAGTCCGAAAAAGTAATATAGCTGCGCAGTCTCTCTACCAGAAATTTGGATTTATTATTAAAGGGGAGCACAAAAATTATTATTCCGATAATCATGAAGATGCACTATTAATGGAACTTGTGATAGGAAAGCCTTCAATCATATTACCCAACCAATGAATTTAGTTTTCCGAGTAATGTTAAAATTGTATTTTGAAAATTACTTAATCGTTGAAATCCGTTTTGATGATTAGTGAAGATCAAGGTATAAATCTAAATTTAAGGCAATTATGCTTTTTAGAGGGGTCCTAAAATAGAGTAAAATAGTAGGGATATGTTTTAATGAATCTTCCAATAACAGATTATGATAAATTTAGCTTGTTGTTTTTTTCAATGGAGGCATAATGATGGATAAGGATGATGCTTTAGGGAAAATTGCTGAAGAAATATCTACCTGTACAGCATGCGCCTTACATCAAATGCGAATAAAAACAGTTCCAGGAGCAGGACGGGGGAACACAGAAGTAATGCTGATTGGTGAAGGACCTGGACGTTATGAAAACGAGCAGGGGTTGCCCTTCGTTGGCGCCTCCGGAAAATTTCTAACTCAGTTATTATTGCAGGGGGGATTTAAACGTGATGATGTGTTTATAACAAACGTTGTAAAATGCCGTCCGCCACAAAATCGTGACCCTAAGATTGAAGAACTTCAAGCATGTGCCCATTTTTTAGCACGCCAAATTGAGATTATTGATCCTGAGATCATCGTAACTTTGGGACGATTTTCTATGGCAAGATATTTCGAAAATGCAAAAATCGGCCAGATTCATGGGAAGGCAATCCTGGTCAATGATCAGGTGATTGTGCCAATGTATCATCCTGCTGCGGCTTTACACCAACCCAGACTAAGGTCTGTCATAGAGAACGATTTTGCGAAACTACCCAAATTGATTGAGGGGGCAAAAGAGCGTCGGAGGAATAAACCTGCTCACTCTTCCATTTTTAATGAAGAAAACCAAACAGATCCAACCGACCAGGATCAACCAAAATTATTTTAGGATAAAAATATGAAAACGATAAAAGAGCAATTGATTGAAAAATTTGATGACAAATCAGCCGTAATAGCTGTGATGGGACTTGGTTATGTTGGGTTACCTCTGGCGGTTACTTATGCGCAAGCGGGCTTTAAAGTAATTGGTATTGATCCCGTTGAAGAAAAAGTTAATCTGGTTAATGATGGAAAAAGTTATATTCTTGATGTGACTGATGAGGAAGTTGCTATGTTAGTTGATGCTGGGAAGCTGGAAGCCAGCAATGATTTCTCGCGTTTGGCAGAAGCAGATGCTGTCGCGATTTGTGTTCCAACTCCTCTTCGCAAGACAGGCGACCCAGACATTAGCTATATCATTTCTGCGGTCGAAGGTCTGGCTCCCTATGTTCATAAAGGCATGATTGTCAGCCTGGAATCCAGCACCTATCCAGGCACCACTCGCGAATTGCTGTTTCCACGTCTGGCAGGGGAAAATGGTCTGGTTGTTGGCGAAGATATTTTCATTACTTTTTCGCCAGAACGAGTTGATCCAGGCCGTACAGATTGGACGACCTACAATACCCCCAAAGTTCTGGGGGGGATGACGGAAGCATGTACAGAGGTTGGTATGGTGTGGTATTCTCATGCTTTAGAGACAGTAGTGCCCGTTTCTTCAACGGAAGTAGCTGAGATGACAAAATTATTAGAGAATACATTTCGAATGATCAACATTGGTCTGGTTAATGAATTGGCTATCATTTGTGATCGTCTTGGGGTTGATGTATGGGAAGTTGTAGAAGCTGCTGCGACAAAACCTTTTGGATTTATGAAATTTACACCTGGCCCCGGCCTTGGCGGTCATTGTATTCCGATTGATCCTCTTTATCTTTCATGGAAGATGAAATCACTGAATTACAATGCGCGTTTCATAGAGCTTGCCTCTGAAATTAACACCCAGATGCCTCGTTTCGTTGTTCATAAGATTCAGGATGCTTTGAATATGGCTGGGAAACCAGTCAAGAATTCTCGTTTGTTGATATTAGGCGTCGCCTACAAGCCAAATATTGATGATTTACGAGAATCTCCAGCACTCGATGTAATTCATTTGCTCGAAGAAAAGGGAGCGCTTGTTCAATATCACGATCCCTATGTCGCTTCTTTCAATCATGATGGCATTATCATGCAGACAGTGGATGATTTAATGAAGAGCGTTGCTGAAAGCGACTGTGTGGTGATTATCACGAACCACAAAGATTACGATTATGTAGAGATTCTTAATAATGCGCAATTGATTGTTGATACTCGCAATGGACTGGGTGATCTGGGAAAGAATCATCCGAAAGTCGTGAGACTATAGCATTGATGACGACCTATCTGGTTTCCGGGTCTGTGGGGTTCATTTTTTTTCATGTTTGTGCATTTTTACTTCAAGGTGGTCATTCGGTTGGTGTTTTGAAGAACAAGCATGGACATGTCTGTTAGAGACCGTGTGAAGAAAATTCTTGATCGACTGAAATCGCTGTTGAGAGAAAATCCTCATCTGCAGCGGATTTTTCGAGATACCAGCTATCTATTCAGCTCTAACACCTTAAATATGGTGCTTGGAGTTATACAGAGCAGCCTTTCAGCAACTCTTTTGGGCGTGTATAATTTTGGTCTGCTGGGGATTATTACAGCTTCTGCTTCTACGGTGAACAATCTTTTCTCCTTCCGAATGAGCGAGATCATTGTAAAATATCTAGGTGATTTTTTGGAAGAGAAAGACTATGATCGCGCGGGTGCGCTGATTAAAGTAGCTGCTCTGGTTGAATTTACGTTTGCTCTATTGGCATTCATTTTTATCTGGTGGATTTCCCCGATTTTAGCGCAGCATCTCGCAAAAGATCCCTCCATGCAGTCGATCTTTGTCTTTTATGGGACGATTATTCTTGCGAATGGGTTTTATGAAACCTCGTATGGTGTTGTGCAGGTACTTGGACGGTTCCGAGGGCAGGCAATCATAAATTCTGTTCAAAGTATTGTGACAGCAATCTTGATTGTAATCACCTTTATCACGAAGGGTGGTTTGGATATGATTGTGTTCTCCTATCTTGTGGGCAAGATTATTCTGGGAATTGGTCCGGTATTCTTAGCCATTGATGGTTTGAATCGACGCATCGGTAAAAGCTGGTGGCGGGTTCCGATTTCAACCTTGCCTAATTGGCGTGAATTGATTCGTTTCTCGTTGGGTGCGAATCTCAGTGCGACCATTAATATGGTCGTTCGGGATAGTGAATTATTGTGGATTTCCTATTTTCTCTCTCCTGCAGAAGCAGGTTATTATAAGGTGGCAATTGCGATCAACCGATATATTTTACTGCCCATTAATCCCTTTATTCAAACAACTTTTCCCGAAATTAATCGCCGCATCAAGAACAAAGCATGGCCAGAATTACAAAAATTCTTGCGGCAAATTTCCTCAATTTCATTGGTGTGGACAGTTGCTGCTGGTTTTGGATTGGTGATATTTGGAGAGTGGGTGATTCAAATTTACGCTGATCCAGAATTTTCACCTGCTTATCCAGCGATGCTGGTTTTATTGATTGGTTATGGATTGGCAAATATCTTTTTTTGGAATCGCTCATTGCTGTTGTCATTTGGTGATTCAACGTTTGCTTTTCTATCGATGTTTGTAGCGGGCTTTCTAAAGATTGCAGGAGCGTTCTGGCTGGTACCTAAATATGGATTTCTGGCTGAAGCGAGTTTGTTTAGCTTGTTTTTTGTTGTTTCCGTTTCGATGAATTTGCTTCGAGGTCGTTTTAGAATACGTGAAGGGAAGAAGAAAAGTAAAGAAACAGCCTCAGAGATTGAGGTGGGTGTTATATGAAAATCGCAGTGATTGCCCCTTCATTTGTACCTTCAAATGCGGCTAATAGCATTCAAGTAATGAAAGTCTGTCAGGCTTTACAACAAGCAGGTGCTGAAGTTGTCTTATGGGTGCCGGCAGAAAAAGGACAACGAATTCCTGGTTCTGTTGACTGGCACAAGCTCCAGCAATTTTATGGTATTAAGGCGACCTTTGAAATTAATTGGGTAGATGAAAATTTGAAGTTAAAGCGCTATGACTTTGCATTGAAAGCTTCTTTGGCTGCGAAAAGGTGGGGGGCTGATGTCATCTATACCTGGATGGTGCAATCTGCTATATTTGCACAATGGTTGGGGTTGATACCAGCATTGGAACTGCATATGATGCCAACCGGCAAATTGGGGCCTTTCTTATTGAAATCATTCGTTCAGAGCAAGAGAAAGAAATTACTCATGCCGATAACAGATGCGCTGCTTAACAAATTGAAGCGAGTTCATAATATGAACTTTGAAAAAGCATCAACACAAATTGCACCGATGGGTTCTGAGCCAGAACGATATAAATATCTTAAGGATAGTTCGAACCTCCGTGCTGAACTGGGGCTAAAAGATACCCTGACCATTGCCTATACCGGACATTTGTATGAAGGCCGTGGGATGTCCTTGCTGATGGCGTTGGCTGAGCGGTTTCCACAGGTGTCATTTTTATGGATTGGTGGTCGTGAAAAAGATGTTAAAAAATGGCAAGAAAAAATTGATGATACGGGATTAGAAAATGTGACCTTGACCGGATTCGTAGCGAATGCGAAATTACCCAACTATCAAGCCGCGGCTGATGTTCTCTTGATGCCTTATAGTCAGCACGTTGGAATTTCGGGGAAGGGCGATACCGCGGATATATGCAGCCCGATGAAATTATTTGATTATTTATCCGCAGGCAGAGCGATTGTTACTTCTGATCTTCCAGTGTTTCACGAAGTGTTGAATGAAGACAATGCTGTTTTTTGCCCGGCAGAAGACGTGATGAGTTGGGAAGCAGCACTTAAACGGTTAATCGATGATGACGTATATCGAAAGAGGCTGGCAGAGAGTGCGAAGCAGGATTCTTACATCTACAGCTGGCTTTCTCGCGCTGAAAAGACCATAGCGCACCTCGAAACTATTAAAAAGGAATGAGGATGAGAAAGATTATCATTTTGCAATTTCTCGCTCTGCTCTTTATTGTTATGATTGTAGGCGCGTGCAGTGGGCTCAACCTGGCACCTGCCACCAAAACAGCGTCTCCCTTACCGCTTAAGAGGACGCCCACCCCCACACCGACGCCCACGCGAATTTGGTTTCCGGCTACAGAGACACCGTTACGGCAACCAACACGGGCGGCTTTGATTGTAACTTTGGATCAACGTCCATTATCCAATACTATTCTTATTGAAGATGATTTTTCCGTGCCCGGCCGCTGGACAACTACCAGAACTGAATATGGCAGCGTTGCTTATGGTCTTGATGAATTGACAATCGCTCTGAAACAGAAGCGAACATCACTCTATAGTTTTTTCCTTGAGCCAGTACCAGATCAATATTATCTTGAGATGTTCGTTACGCCGAGTCTTTGTAAAAGTGAGGATTTATATGGGGTTGCCTTTCGTGTGCAGTCGAACAGCGACTTTTATCGTCTTGTGCTGCGTTGTGATGGCCAGATTCGGGTTGATTTGATTCGTGGTGGCTCTGTAGTGACAATTGTTGAACAGCCCACCAGTGGACAACTGCGGCCGGGAGCCTTGCAGGAGATTCCGGTTGCTTTGTGGTTGAATGCAAACGAAGTGCAAGTATTTATTGATGGGGTATATCAATTTAATGTTGATCAATTGTTGTGGAGAACCGGTGGCATTGGGGTATACGCCCGCAACGCCTGTGACACACCTCTGACTGTAAGCTTCTCTCAATTTATACTTCGTGAAGGGCATGCCTTTCCACCAACTCCTGTTCCAACCTGGACGCCTTTACCAGCACCTACAAAGACACCATTAAAACGCCCCTGATGATTGAAAATTAGGTACAATGGGGGAGAGGTAAACCGTCGATGAAAAAATTACAGTTCGTCTTGATTTCAATTTCACTTTTGTTTAGTGCCTGTGAACCACTAGCACTAACACTACCCAGACCTTCTTTGTTCGGTATCCCAACCTATCCATCAATGGATAAAACGGAAGTCCACATGGGAATAGAACAGACGGCAGCTGTTATGTTGACTCAATCTGCTTTCTCAACCGAGTTGGCTTTTTCACCAACACCCAACAAGGTTATTATGAATACCCCTGAACCTTCACCCACTCCTGCACCGACAGAAGGTATTACTCAAAAACCAAAGGATATTGCGCTGCTTCTTGGCGTAATCTCAATTCAAGATGGGACTGAGGTGTTTCCTGAAGAAGGTTTTGATAAAATCTGGCGGATTCGCAATGTTGGAGAAACTGATTGGAATTCGGATTATTCACTGGTATTTGTGAGTGGCGATCAAATGGGTGCACCACGATCAATTCCAATTGGGCTGGCCGTCAGGCCCGGTGACATGGTTGACGTACGATTGCATTTAACAGCCCCTGAAAATCTGGGCGAGTATAATGCTGTGTGGATGTTACGAAGTCCCGAAGGCGAATTAATTGGGATGGGTAGCGAAGGGGAAGAAGCTCTGACAATTTCAATCACAGTCATTAAAAACCCCTTACACAGCGGTTTTCGTCAGGCTTTACAATTTTATAAAAATTTTTCAAAGGCCGAGTGGTATGACCAGAATGGTGTTGCGTTATGCGAAGCGGATGGGAATATCGGCGCTTATGGGTATGTTTATCGGGATAATGCACCGCTATTTCAAAATGATATTCAGGAGAATGAACCAGCTCTGGTGATGATTCCTGCAGAGGGAGAAGAGGGATTCATTGCGGGGAAATTTTCCCCGTTTATAGTGAACGCTGGAGATTACTTTGTTTCCAGGGTGGCATGTCTAGCAAAAGGTACTCTTTGTGATGTTACATTTAAGGTAGCTTATCAAGTTGTCGGGGAAGATGAGATCACGATCATTACTGAGGTTCACCAAACGGCAAATGGTGAGTGGACTGAAATTCGGAAGAATTTAACATATATTGCAGGGAGTGAAGTGCAGTTTATTTTGATTGTTGAGAATAACCAGCTTTCCAAAGGTGATTTTGCTGCCTGGTTTGTTCCTGCTATCTACCGGTGATTGCGGTAAGGTCAATAACTCTTCGATAACGAGAATAAATCGACTAATTGCTGACAAAGGTGGAGAACATTTTTTCTTTACTGAATAAAAGTTTGATAACGAACAGAAAGTCACCTCACCTTTCTCTGATGACCGATAAGTGGATTGCTTCATACACCCGTAAGACAGGCAACGAGTAGACTGGATGGGTATTGAACCCTAAGATGAGATATGCATGACCTGAGGCATATGAATTTCTTTATAAAGACTGAAAAACTGTGTCCTGGTTCACTGGTCAAGAAAAGAAGAAACGAATATGATAGAGCCATTGTTGATTATTTCTATTTATTGGAGTTATTAATGTTAAAGAAGAACTGGCATTTTTTCCATCGGTTGTTATCTGGCATTTATGCAAAAACGATGTTACGTCATAAAATATTCTGGGATGCTCCATTACCCAATGAAGCGTTTATCCTGGCAGTAAATCACCCTACGACAACAGACCCTTTGTTACTTCCCGTTATAACAAGGCATCCGATGGCGATTTTGGTGACAGAAATGGCTTTCGATTTACCATTGTTCGGGAAAATCCTGCGTGCTGCAGGGCATATTCCTGTATTTTTAGACCGGTCCAACGCAGAACAATTAGATGGAGCGGTTGAGATGTTAAATACAGGACGGTCCATCGGCATTTTCCCAGAAGGTGGACTAAGTCCGAAAGTTGGGAGTTTTGGGCGCGCTCATACAGGTGCGGCAAGGCTCGCACTAATGAGTGGTGCACCAGTAGTGCCTGTTGGAATCCATATGTTGCAAGAGGGGGTTGCCAGCAGTGTGACGAAATCCGAAAACTTTGAATCCGTCAGTCAATGGGCAGTGCGTGGACCATATTATCTGTCAATTGGAGAACCGATGGGCTTTAATGGTGATGTGGAAGATCGCCCTCTTGTCAGGAATGTGACCAAACAAATTTGGGATGGTGTAAAAGAACAGGCTTACCGCAGCGAGGAACGGATGAAAGCAGAACAACCCCTCTGGCTGCCTCTATCCCGGTTTTTACTCTGGCGATCCCTCTTCTAGTTTTTAATTGAATCTTAATAATGAAAAGCGCCACTGTTTGGGTGGCGCTTTTATGGTTGAGTGAAACTTAACGCGGTATTATGAAATTTAACTATGAGATCAATTTACTTTTTCGTTGAATGCTGGTTTAAGAAGTGGTATTAGCAAAAGATTTAGGGCGGCAAAAAGGATGAAGACCAATGGGTAACCAATTTTGTCTACTGCAGAGCCGCTGATTCCCATTCCTACAGCTTGCCCGATGTTCGTCACAGACATTAGAATGGAGAACATAGAAGCTGCGATGGCGGCGTTGGTGATATTCATGGCCAATGCGAAGTAAATCGTCTGATAAGTACCATAGGAGAAGCCGAAAATGAACATGAAGACCCATGCCAGCCACAACTGGGGGGTGAAGGCTAATCCGAGCAAGGAGAAGATGGAGAGCCCAATTCCGATAATCAGGGCTTTTCGTTTTCCGATGGCATCATATATTTTTCCACCAAAGATCGATCCCAGAAGAATGCCGATACCCCAAACTGTTGTCAGAGTGCCAGCTTGTGCCAACGTGATGCCGAATTTGTCTTGCATAAAGGGGTTAATGATCTGGTTGATTCCGACGATGATGAAGAAAATGATGAAGCCCATTCCGGCAATGGAAAGAACGCTAGTCTTTTTAAAGGCTTTGAAAGCTTTCCAATCAAATTGATTTTCTGCAGAGCGTTCGCCGTCTTTTACCTGAAGCACAAATGGTACAGGAAGGAGAGTGAAAGCAGCCAGCGCAATGAAAACGGCAGTCCAGGATACATTTTCAGCAAGGAGACCGACGAGGGTGGCGGTTGCAATCAGGCCTACGGCACGGCCGCCAACCATAAAAGTTTGGATAGTACCTTGTTCTTCCTCTGGAATTGTATCGAGTGCGAGGCCATCTGTGCAGGTGTCATAAAGGGCCATACCAAGCTGCACCATAAATGCTGCCGCAATGAAAAGCGGAAAGTTTGTCCTTGGGTTAATACCTGGCACTATGAGCAAGAAAAGTATCTGAATAAAAAGACCTATGAGGATGTAAGGTTTTCGATGACCTTTACCAAAAAGATTGACTTTGTCACTGAGAAATCCCAGAAAAATTTTGAGGATGAAGGGAATCATGGCAATTGTGCCAAGAATGCCGACATCACTCATTGATAAACCATTCTCCAGGAGATAAAGAGCATTTAATGCCGTGAAGTAGCTCAATATCGTGCCCTGAGAAAAATAGAGCAAGCCAAACATGGTGTATTTAAATATTTTACTTTTTCCCTGCATTTGAATATCTCTCCTTTGAAATTATGATTCAAAAATCAATGTAATTCGTTAATGGGATCTGGTTTTATGAGGTGAACCTCACTTTAAGTAACGCAACGAAAGACAGCTTAAACCCCCATCCATTTTTTCAAATTCTTCCATCGCCAGCGGGATTAAATCATAACCAAGGTTGGTTAATTGCTGCGCAAGGTCAGGAAAATCGGCAGGGATCAGAATTTTACCGTTTACTCGTAAACAATTGGCAGCGTAATTTTCTTCAGGCTTCGTGGTGATCTTTTCATAATCATCAAATGCCGGAAATGATTTAAATTCTTCCCACATAACCAAGCGGTTGTCACCAATATAAACGACGCCGCTTTTCAAATGAAGGATGGTTGTGAGTGGGCGGATATCGACGAAGGATGTTGTGTACCCATTGTTTTGAAGAATATCTGCTAATTGTTGAGCACCTTCGGGGTTGGTGCGATGAGAAATACCGATGAAAAAATGCCCGTCTGCTTCACAAATATCACCACCGTCCAATGTTCCAGGAGAAGTGATTCTATAGACTTTCTCAAAGGCTTGTGTGATGGTCTTTTCGATGGCTGCCACTTCACCTGCTCTGGATGGTGTCCCTGGATTGGTGAGAACAGCGAAGGTAGGGGTTACGATAGCGGTATCCTCAACAAAGGTACTGTCAGGATAAGATTCATTTGCAGGGAGAATAGTGACAACAAGGCCACAGGCGTTCTGCAATGCTGCAATGTAAGCTGCATGTTGGAGCCGAACTGTTGGGTAGTCCGGTTTTCCCAGATCCATTGATGTCAAACCTTTGGAAAAATTTAACCCTGGGATGCGAACGATTGCGTGACTGAAATGATGGGAGGACTGTGGTGAATGCTCATTTGTCATTAATTATTCCTTGAATTGGGCTTTTCTCAATAATGAATACCTGATACTTCTATGTAAAGATTTTGATTGAAACAAGTATACCGTATTTTGAGTTGATAATTATGGCTCAATTATTGCGAGGCAGGGCTACCGCACAAGGGAAACGGGGGTGCTCTTAAAGCAAAACGGGCTTGTTGAATGAGGATGTTCGAAAAAAAAAGGACATCCTCGTCCAAGCTTGCTTCGCATACACCATCAATCAGTCCTAACCCGTATTCTCCAAAGACGCCCGATGAACTGAGCGGTAATTTTTAGGGACTATGTCCCCAATAATTACCCTCGTGGCTTCCCCAAAAAAGAAACCTACTGTCTGGCAGGCAATGAGCATCAAATATACTGGAACGATATCATTGTTTGTGGGTTTAATTTTTTTTTAATGCGATTGCCCTGCAAAAGGACATGGTACAATCGAGGAATTCTAAAAAAATGTGAAGACAAATTGATTCACCACTTACAATATCAATAGACTAAGAAGGAAATTATGACGATACAAACACAGGTGTTCAGTGAAGACGCGAAGCGTGCGAATTGGCGAGATTCTTTTTTTCTGTTTGAAGGAATCTTCTATTTTTTTCAAGGATTTTACCTGACAGGCATGCATACATTTCTGGGTGTTTCAATGGCAAATTTTCAAATGTCCTTAAGTGTTCAAGCCAGTTTAAGTGCTACGATTGGTTTGCCCACCTATTTGAAGATGTTCTTTGGATTGCTCACAGATCGTGTTCCTTTTGCTAAATTTGGCCGCAGGCGTCCATATATTGCGCTGGGTGCATTGTTATATGTACCAGCGTTTGCACTTTTAATTACGATGAAAGAATTCAATACCCTATGGGTGATCGCAGCATTGACGGCTCAAGTAGCATGGGTGATGGTTGATACAGCGCTGGATGCTCTGACAGTTGATGTAACTCCCTCTGAAAAAGCGGGTAAAATTCAGGGCGCTGCTCAATCTTCTAAAATGGCAGGAATGGCACTTGGGATGCTCGTAGTTCCTTTAATCGGTCCTCGCATTGGCTGGACACCCACTGTGGTTATCATTGCCATCTTCGCTTTGATCCAGGCGGGCGCCGCTTTATTGTTCCGAGAAATTCCTGTCAAGCGTGAAGACCTGAAAAACGAAATGAAGCTGAGAATGGTTATTAAACAGGCCTTTCGTAAGAAGACTTCCTGGTTGAGTATTCTGTTTTCCATCTTTTTTATGGGTTCGATTGGTTTGAGCAGTCTAATTTCGCCCTATCTTCTGACAACTTTGGGCTGGAGCCGCAGTGAAGAAACGATGGCAATATTTGGTGTTGTCAATCTTATCCATTATGGGGCAGCGGCGTTGGGCGCTGCAATCATTGGGCCTTTCGCTTCAAAATATAAAGACAACATCAATTTCTTTGCGATTGTATCCATTCTCTTTTGGCTCTGTATTCTGCCATGGTTTCTTGTAGGGAACAAATCTGATTCTCATTTCTGGGTTTATGCATCTCAATTTACATATGGCCTCGCTCGAGGGGCAATGATTGTATTGACCTATTCTGTTGTAATGCGTGTTTGCCCTAAATCCATTGAGGGGTTTATGTTTGCAACGCTAACTTCTTCTATGAATATCGGGCTCTATGCGTTGACACCCAATGTGATCGCTTTTTTTGTACCGCGCTTGGGTTTTGCATCCTCCCTTTTTACGGTCGTACCCTTTACCATGATTGGTTTGCTGGTTTTAAATATCATCCTTAAAGATTTGAAGGTGGAACAAGCAGTATTCGTTGAAGAAAAATAAATATCAAGACGAAGAATGACTTTCGATATTATTAATACGGGCACTAAAAAGGGGATAGTTTTATAGTATCTTATCTCTCATTTATTTGGTCTTGAGCTAGTTTTTGGGGAGAAATCTTACGGTTAACCAGAGCATCCAATTGCTCATGGCGTTCTTTCTCGGTCAGAGAATTTTTCCATTGCTGGAAGAGTAAGTTTCGTAAATGTTTTTCATACTCAAATTGCAAACGTTGTTTTTCTACTTGCTGTAAAAGTTCGTTTTTAACCAAATGCTGTTGATGGGCTAGAATGGCTTCCAGGAGAGCTTGTGTGCCTTCATTATTGATGGCTTCTGTACGCAAAATAGGCACCTGCCATCCAGAATTTTCTACAGCCAGTTGATTTTTATTACTTTCAACCCCAATATCACTGTGATGACGGAACACTTGTTTCCTGGAACTGTTAAAAGCGGACATCAAAGCATTTTCGGTGCGTAAAACACCGGGCAAATCAGCCTTATTGATAACCAATATATCTGCAATTTCAAGGATGCCTGCTTTGATCGCTTGAATATCATCCCCCAGGCCGGGGGATTCCACTACGATGACAGTATGTGCCAGGGTGGCGATTTCAACTTCAGCCTGGCCAGCACCGACGGTTTCAATCATAATAATGTCAAACCCGGCAGCATCTAATACCATGGCTGCATCCGTCGTTGTTCGTGCTATGCCGCCCAACGCACCACGCGAGGCCATTGAACGGATAAATATCCCTTTATCACCGGATAATTCGCGCATACGCACACGGTCACCCAATAATGCACCACCTGTGAATGGGCTGGATGGATCAATGGCTAATATTCCGACGGTTTTTCCTGATTTGCGAATTGACAGAGCTAATTTTGCGGTGAGCGTAGATTTTCCAGTGCCGGGGGCGCCGGTAATGCCAATGCGGTAGGCGTTGCCGCTGTGCTGAAAGAGTACTGAGGAGGCATCTATGAAGGAAGGATGCTGGTTCTCTGCCAGGGTCAGAAGCTTTGCAATCGCGAGACGTTCTCCTTGAAGTGCTTGTTTAATTAATTTCTTCATTCAAGATCAGGTATTAGTAGTCTGGACTGATTCTCTGACCGCTTTTACTATCGCACCTGTGAAGGAGCCGGGGCCAAATACGGCTGATACGCCCATATCCAATAATAAGGGAATATCGTCTTCTGGGATGATTCCGCCCACGAAAACAGGGACATTGCTCTGGCCGTTTTCTTTTAGAGAATCAAGAATACGGGGAACCAGAGACATATGGGCCCCCGAAAGGATAGATAATCCGACCACGTCGACATCTTCCTGCAGGGCAGCTTCAGCGATCATTTCACTGGTTTGTCGCAGGCCAGTATAGATGACCTCCATCCCTGCGTCTCGTAAGGCACGGGCAATTATCTTTGCACCACGGTCATGTCCATCCAACCCAGGTTTGGCGATCAGAACTCGAATTTTCTTTTCTGTCATTTTCTCTCCATTGATTGTTAGGGGTCAATGTATGAATTTTGGTTTTGATACCTCAATTATACTCATAGTTTTTCATGATGTTTATCTTAATTTACATGTGTAAGTGTGCAGTCTGGTAAAATTGAAAGGGTTAGTTTATCTGACTAATTTGAATTCTATAAATGATGAAGGAGTTTCATATTATGCGTACACCTATTGTTGCAGGAAACTGGAAAATGAATAAAACAGCGGCTGAAGCTGCTGAATTGGTCAAAGCACTGTTGGACAGTGGAATCGATCGTGTTGAAGGTGTTGATGCGGTTGTGTGTCCCGTATTTACAGCGCTAAATGCTGTGGCTGACTTGTGCGAAGGGACAGAGCTTGGAGTAGGTGCACAGAATCTTTATTTCGAGGCCAAAGGTGCTTTCACTGGAGAAATTTCTCCAAGCATGGTGAAAGAGTTTTGTGAGTACGTGATTGTAGGGCATTCAGAACGCCGCGCTATGTTTAACGAAACGGATGCTTCTGTCAATCAGAAGCTGAAGGTCGCCTTTGACATTGGTTTAATTCCGATTCTTTGCGTCGGTGAGACTTATGAAGAAAACCAGGCTGGAAAGACCGAAGAGATTGTCACTTCTCAGGTGAAGGCTGATCTTGAGGGTTTAACCGGTAAACAAGTGGCTTCTATGGTGATTGCATATGAACCTATTTGGGCGATTGGAACTGGTTTAGCCGCAAGTGGCGAGCAGGCAAATCAGGTTATCCATGATTATGTGCGCAACACTGTTGCCGAAATGTTTGGTGAAGAAACAGCACAAGCGCTCCGTATTCAGTATGGCGGCTCAGTAAAACCCGGTAATGCGGAAGAATTCTTCTCCATGCCTGACATTGATGGTGCGCTTGTGGGCGGGGCCAGTTTGAAACCTGATTTTGTTGAGATTGTGAAAATCGCTGCACAATGCAAAGCATAAATCGCAATTAAAAGAATTTGAATCCTCTGGCTTTTTCAGTCGGAGGATTTTATTTAATGAAACTCAGCGAGACTGCACTGAGTTTCATTTTCGCATATTATGTCTATGGCACTTGAATTTCACTTATAATCGTTAGATAAACGAATTGTGGATAAAGGAATTTGTAAAATGAATTTGCGAGGTGTTTTTCCTGCGATAGTGACACCATTCAGTGAAACTGGTGCAATCGATTATGAAGTGTTTACTAGTATAATGCAGCATCAATTGAATGCTGGTGTGGATGGTTTTTTTGTTGGAGGGTCATGCGGCGAAGGAATGATGTTGACCGTAGATGAGCGAAAGTCCCTTCTATCTCATGTTATAAAGAATCTGCCTGATGAAAAAAAACTGATTGTACATGTCAGCGCTTTTCACCCACAGGATTCAATTGCTCTCATCCAGCATGCCAATGATCTTAATGTGGATGCGGTCGCAATTTTGCCCCCAGGTTATTATTCTCCTCTGGATGATAAGGCGGTTTATCAATATTATGAATGGCTAAGTGCTGAATCTGTGGTGCCGGTGATGATTTATCATTTGCCCGGATATTCACATTTCACTATTTCCCCTGATCTGTTTAATCGGTTGGTTCAGCTGCCGAATGTGGCAGGGATCAAAGATTCGAGCGGGAATGTTATGAATGTTTTCAAGGCACTTCAGTCTCCCTCAAAACCTGTCGTCCTCAATGGTTCTGATGAAACAATAATCACTTCTTTAGCGAATGGCGCCAATGGATTGATTTCTTGTCCGGCGAATATTATGCCGGAGCGCTTCACTGCTTTATTTCAAGCGTTCAAAGGGAACAATTTAGAGGAGGCAATCAGGCATCAACAATGGATTAATCTGGTGATATGCCAGATTTCAAAACACCCATTTTTGTCAGCGATCAAACAAGTTATGTGCTGGCAGGGAAACAATGTGGGAACACCGCGGCGTCCCTCACGCCCCCTAACGCTGGACGAACAAGAAAATTTAAGAATTGATCTAGAACAAATAGGGTTTGCATTTTAAGTGAGGACGCAAGCTGCTGATCGGATAGATGTTTTCGCACAAGTAGGAAAGCGAAAAGGTTATCTCAATCCTGGAAAGAAGTTTTTCTTGGGGAATGCGAGAATTCGCGGTAGAGGATAACAATGGCTACCAGCTTCGCTTTGTCATGCATGCGTGAGGAAACTTCCTTTATTGAATCCATACCTAATAAACGTCTTTTCAAAAAAAGATGATGTTTGGGTAAAATGCTTCTAATGTTGTCGTACCGTTTCACTGATTCAAGTTTGCAGAAAAGAGCAACTGCGGTAAAATAAATAAACAATTATGTTCTGTTAACATAGTAAAGCAATCAAGAAATATGCGATCAATGAAAACCAGCCAAAATTTTTATCAGGAGTGATATGATGAGTGACTATTTTGAGAATGTAAAAGAAGTTATTGTTGATGTGATGAAGCTGAATTCCAACGAAGTTGAAATCACTTTGGAAACCAAATTCGTTGAAGATTTGGAAGCTGATTCTATGGATCAGTTTTTTCTGATCGATGGATTCTGTGAGAAATTCGATATCGACATTCCTGATGAAACTGCCCGCGAGATACGGACTGTGGGTGATGTGGTGAAGTACCTGGAAGAAAATCTTTCATAAATTAATTTACAGAAAAAAAAGAACGAAGTGAATAATTCTTGCTTCGTTCTTTTTTGATTTAAAAATTTGACTATTAGGTAGAAGAAATTTCGCTGTAGTTTCTTTTGGTGGTGAGAATATCAGCCAATTCTTTCATTGTTTTTGCAATCGCGAAATTATCTGAAATGAGACCGGTGTTATTCTTGTCTGAATGGCTATAGCCATAGAGATAGACAGTGATTGGTTTAAGAATATTGTTTTGAGCATATGCTAAAGCTTCAATCTCTTCGTCGCTTCCGACTTTACCAATTAAAACAATTTCTTGAGTGGCCATATCCATCTGCATTGCATCCAGGACTTCAATGAAGCCCAGTCCATGAATAGGGGCCGAACCAATACCAACGCAAGTGCTGATTCCAACACCGGCGGCCTGGAGAGTATCAATTGCTTCATAGGTTAAGGATCCTGAGCGAGAAACAATTCCAACATCGCCTGTTTTTATCTCTCGGAAGGGGAAAGAGCCAATCATTGAAAGTCCGGGGGATAAGATGCCTGGACTGCTTGGGCCAAGAAGGCGGACACTATTCATCTGATAAAATCGTTTCACGAGCATCATATCTTTTAGTGGAATACCTTCAGTGATTGAGATCACCAATCGAATATTCGCTGCGGCACATTCAAGGAGTGCGTCTTTAGCAAAACGTGCTGGAACGGTTACCAGAGCAACATTCGCTCCTGTTAATTCAACTGCATTGTGTGTTGAATCGAAGATCGGAATTTTCCCATCCATAAACCAGTCGCCGCCATTTCCTGGCGAAACACCGGCAACGACATGAGTGCCAAACTCGATCATCTTTCGAGCCAATTTTTGACCTTCTGTCCCTGTAATTCCCTGAACAAGAACGCGTGTGTTATGGTTAATGAACACGCTCATAATTGCCTGCCTCACTGATCATATTTGCTTTTTTGATTACATGCCGAATTGCTTTTTCAAAGTTATTGAAAACTTCAACGTTGATAGTTGACAAGAGCAATTGAGCTTCTTCTGCTCCCTCACCGCTCAAGCGTAAAACAATGGGTGTGACAGGTTCCATTTCGTCAATTACCTGGATCAGGTCTTGGGCTACCTGTAAACAATTGGATATCCCCCCAAAAATATTGACGAAAAGGATGCTTACATCAGGTACGTTGAGGGCTAGTTTAAAGGCGAGTGTTGCCAATCCGGGTGTGTGGCAAGGGCCTGTGTCAAGGTAGTTTGCCGGGTGTCCGCCAAAAAGCTGTATGGTATCTACTGTTGCCATGGCAAGACCAGCTCCGTTGCTGACGGTTCCAATGTTGCCATTTAGAGGAACAAAGTTGAAGCCATATTTACGGGCTTCTTTTTGGATGCTATCCTCTGATATTAAGTCTCGCATCTCAGCTAACTCTAAATGGCGGAAAAGGGCTTTATCATCTAATTCAACCTCGCCGTCAAGAACGATCAGTCCATTATCGTTACTGATTACTAATGGATTGCTCTCAACTTTGAGAGCATCGCATTCCCAATAAACATTCCACAACCCCTGAACAGCTTGCTTGAATTGAGTCCAGTGTTCTCGAGGGAGATCAAGGTGAAGTGCGATGTCGCGAATTTGAAATTCTAAAAGCCCAAACAAGGGATCAATTAAGAATTCAAACGGATCATTTTGAGATACCCCATTTCCATTGTTGATATTTACGAGTGTATAGGCAGTGAGTCGTGGTTGACCTGCGGTTTGATCAATTGCAATTGAAATGTAGTATTGAACATCAAAGGATATTAGTTCGTCAACAAGGACTTTGTCAACTGGTGAATTATGAAGGAGCATTCCAAGAATTTGCATAGAGCGCTTTTCCGCTTCTTGTGTGCTGCGGGCTACTTGAATACCCCCTAATTTGCCACGGCCATGAACGAGTACCTGGGCTTTGATGACGACCTGTCCTCCAAGTTCTTCCGTAATTTGTTGTACCTCGCGAGAACTGGATGCAACACGTCCACGTGGAACGGGGATACCATACCGCATATATAATTGTTTGGTCTGATACTCATTCAGCCGCATTAAATTGGTTTCTTTTCATTAGTGAATTCGGTTCTTGTTTTATCGAAATTTTTGATATAAGGCTCTCAGATTTCCCTGGTGTAATTGTTCTGCAATTCCATTTAGCAGGATCTTGCTTTTTCCACAGGTATCAATGGTTATTTTTTCGAGAAATTGTTCAGGTTTGTTTTCTTCGATATGTTGTTTTACTTTCAACTCTATTATATCAAGATAATCCAAATTTCCTTGAATTATTTCATGAATTTCACCACGAAGTGCTACATCTCCGTGACCCTGAACGATGTTTTCTAACGAGAGCGTGGCAAAGTATGCCAGACTTTTGCGAAGTTCATCAATATCACCATCTACTATAAAAGGGACCGGTAGACAGGTGTCACCTGTAAAGAGAACGCGGTCTTCTTCAATAAGGACTGAAATTCCGTCAATACTATGACCTGGTGTAGAAAAAATTGATAAGTGTTTCTTACCTACTTGAAGTTGAATGGTGCCGCTTTCAAATGTTAGATGTGGAAGGACGATTTTACTTTGTTTAAATTGAGGGTCAGAGGCAGAAGCGATTTGTAAAGCTTCTATCCCTTGCTCTATCATGGATACGCGGCAGAGTTCATGCGCGATGATGGTGGTACCTGGAAAGAAACAGTTTCCCCAACTGTGATCTGCGTGGCTATGGGTGTTAATAATATATCTTACGGGTAAGTGGAGTTCTTCTTCGATATACCTTCTAAGTTCAAGAGTTTCTTCGGGTAAAGCCAGAGTGTCGATGATAACAGCCCATTGCGGGCCAACGATAACGCCTGCCGTAACTTTTGCGTAAATATCACTTTGAAACCAATAGACGTTGTCTGAAATTCGTTCAATTTGCATATTTTTTTAAATTCACCTTTGATAATGTTCATTTTTCGCGCGATTCTGTTTGTATTCTTCTGATTGTTTCAATGGTGTCCACCTGTAGTTATTTCAAATCATTTACAGGATGCAAGCCAACCTCACGAATAATTAGGATAGCATAAAACAGAATATTTGTCAAAAAATGAGAAAAAATTAATGTATAATCTAGGATTGATTATCCGCTTTTAATGAACCAAATACTGATTACAATTTCCCCAGGTTAAGTGAAACAAGCAAAGAGACAAATAAAACCTACATTAGTTTGTTTGAAGAAATATCACTTTCGTTTGAGCTGGAAATGTAAAGGATCAATGTGAGTGATGATACTGCCATCAGGATTACAGAAATCAACGCAATGGCACTGATTGCCCACATGCGAAATGGCACAGCAAGTAGACCAACCGTTGTTGCTGCAAATAGGAGGCGTAGTGCTCTTTGTGTGTGTTTTGAAGTGGCAAGGGAGGAGTGTTTGTTGCTTTGCCAAAGGAAATATCCACCTATCGTGAAAACCAGATAGAATACTGATAATATGATCAGAATGGTTGCGCCATTCGAAAATGGAATGTTCAGGATAAAGATTGAGCAAACAGATTCAGCATCTACAAGCGGCATTGAATGATTTACAATGACTCTTGCCATAATGAATTTTTTATAGACAGCATCTTTTGCAGTAATTGGCCACTCAATGGTAACAGATTCGTCTGGTGCAATTTCAAGAATTCGCGAGTCTTCTTCAAAATAAGAAATGAATCCTTTTGAGATAATTGATTTTACTGAAGGTTTAATTTGGTAGTCTAATGGATTATCAACAACAACAGAGATAATACCAGTTTCATTTGAAGTTATGACTATAGGACAGGACAATGACCGTAAGGCCCTCTCAGAATTAAATGAAGGGTAAAACCCAAAAGCTTCAATATTGCCCCACACTGTAACAGCAAGAATTACAGCACCAATGATAATTCCTAGAGAGAAAAGGCATAACCCTAAAACTTTAAAGATGTTTGCTTTCGATTTCATAAAGACTCCTCCAAGTTTGTTTGACCATGTGCCGCAGCTAAGAAAAAATTCGGTACATACTCAAGATATACCAATTATATCAATTCTAACCCTTTGTGAGAAAGCGAAATGGTCATTGACAGTATGTGCCTACATATTACTCCTCTCGTTCTTGAATTAACTCTTTTGCATGTAGGATGCCCCTGATATCGAGGTATGCAGCTGGTTTGTAAAGCGGGTTGAAATAAAAATGTTCTGCACCTCTTACCATGTTTGATTGAAATATTGGTAATATTGATTGTGAATGATTCAGCTTTCACCAAAAAGTGTAAAGGAGAGCGGCGTAGATGGAATTGAGACATTATGAACAGTTATCCTATCATGGTCTTGAACCACGTGACGTGGATGTTTGGCTACCGGAGGAATATCAGACTTTACAGAATAGGCGATTTCCAGTCCTTTATATGCATGATGGACAAAATTTATTTGAGGTGGAGAAATCTTATTCCGGGGTTATCTGGGAGGTGGCGGAGTGGATAACAAAACTGGCAAAAGAAGAGAAAATTGAACCTGCGATTGTTGTCGGAATTTGGGCGACAGAGAATCGTTTCGGCGATTATCAGCCAACAAAGCCTTTTAATTCGCTAAAAGGCGAGGTCATTAAGAAGCTGGCTGCTAAATCGAAGAAATTCAAAAGACACTCCTTTGTTGCCGATCAGTACCTTTCGTTCCTTGTTCATTCTTTGAAACCAATGATTGATCAAGAATTTCGTACAAAATCAGACCCAGCTCATACATTTACAATGGGCTCGAGTATGGGAGGATTGATATCGATGTATGCAATTTGTGAATACCCAGCAATATTTGGTGGGGCAGGATGTCTTTCAACGCATTGGCCGGTGGTTCAAATGGTAATCCTACCTTATCTGCGTAAAATGATGCCCAAAGCGCAGAACCATCGGCTTTATTTTGATCATGGCACCGAAGGCTTGGATTCCAAATATGGGAAAGTGCAGAAAAAAGTAGATGCACTAATGGTTGAAAAAGGATATCAGGCTGATGTTGATTGGATGACCAGAATATACAAAGGGCATAAACATCACGAGAGCTGTTGGCGAGAGCGATTGGATGTGCCATTAAAGTTTTTATTAGGAAAGGAATAATTCAATGAATGAAAAGTTTCGATGGGGGATTTTTGGTACAGGAGCTATCGCTAAAAAATTTGCCGCTGATTTACAAAATTTACCGGATGCGGAGTGTTTTGCCGTGGGTTCACGCAAGCTGGAAACAGCAAAGAAATTTGCTAAGCAGTTTCATATGCCGATTGCTCATGGCAGCTATGCGGATTTAATTGCGGATGAAGCTGTGGATGCAATTTATCTGGCAACACCACACCCTTTTCATATTGAAAATACGCTGGCGTGCCTGGAGGGCGGAAAACCTGTGCTGTGTGAAAAACCTTTTGCAATCAATGCAAAAGAGGCAGCCACAATGATTTCGACCGCAAGAGATAAGGGCGTCTTTTTAATGGAAGCGATGTGGTCTCGATTTTTGCCTGTAAACCTGCAAGTGAGAGAATGGCTGGCAGAAGGACTAATTGGTGATCCTCTCTATTTAATGGTTGATTTTGGTTTCAAAGGAACTATTAATCCTGTCAATCGGTTATATAATCCTGCATTGGGGGGCGGAGCTTTACTTGATGTGGGTATCTACACCATCAGCTATGCTTCAATGGTTTTTCAATCTCAGCCAGAGAAGGTTACCGCGGATGGAATTATGGGCAAGACAGGTGTGGATGAGCAAAATTCAATGATCTTCACTTACGAAAATGATGCACAGGCATTACTTCGCAGCGCTATAAGGGTACAAACTGAACACAAGGTGCGGATAGAGGGAACCAGAGGTGCGATAGTTGTTCCTGATTTCTGGCATGCAACTGAAGCAACATTATCTGTTGGTGGGAAAAAACCTGTAACCTTCACCGGGGAATCAGGCTATCAGTTTGAAGCAGCCGAAGTGATGCGTTGCGTGCGTGCGGGTGAAGTTGAGAGTAAGATCATGCCGCTGAATGAAACACTGGCTATCATGGAAACGATGGATGGTATTCGTGAGCAAATGGGTTTAACGTACCCGATGGAGTAAAGGTGGAATTATGGCAATGAAATATGGAAAAATTGCAGGTCTTGAAAACCCTGTGTCCCGGATTGTGCAAGGGACTATCATGTTAACAACTGACAAAATGGAAGAAGGCATTGATCTGTTGGATATGTGCGCTGCTCACGGGGTAAATGCATTTGATTCAGCACATGTATACGGCGGCGGTCAGAGTGAACGAGTGGTTGGCGAATGGATGAAGCGGCGGGATAATCGAGATGAGGTGGTGGTCTTGACGAAGGGCTGTCATCACAATCAAGACCGAAAAAGGGTGACGCCTTTTGACCTGACTGCTGACCTATATGATTCATTGGCTCGTTTACAAACAGATTTTATCGATTTGTATGTACTTCATCGGGATGATCTGGACGTGCCGGTTGGGCCGATTGTTGAAACTTTCAATGAACATTTTGAAGCGGGACGAATACATGGTTTTGGTGGCTCAAATTGGACTTATCAGCGGATTGCAGAAGCAAACGAATATGCGAAAGCGCATGGTCTGGTTCCATTTACGGTCAGCAGTCCAAATTATGGTCTGGCGGAACAAGTTCGGAATCCCTGGGGGCCTGGATGTGTGAGTCTGAGTGGTCCGGAAAAAATGGAAGCCAGAAAATGGTATCAGGAGAATCAGATGACTATTTTTTCCTACTCGAGTATTGCACGTGGTTTCTTTTCTGGGCGGGTGCAGTCAGACAGACCTGAGGAAGCAAAGAATGTGATTGATGAGGTTGCTCAATATGCCTATGCACATCCGGTTAACTATGAACGATTGGCGCGTGCAGAGAAATTGGCGGAAGAGAAAGGTGTTACTGTTCCTCAAATTGCGATTGCTTATATATTTGGTTCTTCAATGAATGTGTTTCCCCTGGTTGCTGCTTATAACGAATCTGAAATGGAGGATAATATCAAAGCCTTCGATGTGGAACTCAGTGCTGAAGAATGCGCCTGGTTAGATTTACGGGAATGATGAATGATGAGAAACTAAGCATTCTTCAGCAATTTGGGTTGACTTCAGAAAATCAGCTTTCCCGCGGCATGGAAGCGGAAGTGTATGGGTATGGGAACGATCGAGTGGTTAAGCTCTATGCAGACCATAAACATCTTGTCCATTTGCAGACGCTTCAGACATTTTATAATACGATCAATCGGGAGGCTCTGTCGTATGAACTTCCGCATATTGAGTCC
>CAZQSG010000029.1:0-267 GCA_964595925.1 uncultured Anaerolineaceae bacterium
AAGCAGTCAGGATGTTGTTTTTACAATACAATTAATTCGTGAAGGCGGGATGACGATTCCACAAGATATTCAAGCATTTTGGTCTGATATAGACGTAATTGTCTTGAACGAGAAGAACCTTCAATTTAAACTACCAGAGCCATTCTCACCTTTTCTTGATTATCTCGCATTTGACCTTTTACCTGAACACATCCTTGGCGGCATGAATTATGCCGCCATTGTAGATGCTGAATTTAATTTACAGCCAATTGGTTCAGGTCCGTATAA
>CAZQSG010000029.1:277-26540 GCA_964595925.1 uncultured Anaerolineaceae bacterium
AGCTTTTTGTTGATGACAACTGGATTCGAGGCGTTGAGTTAGTTATAAATGAAAACTACTATAACGAAACTGCATTTATTAATACAGTTGAATTTGTTTATTATGAAGATGAGGAATCTGCGTGGCAGGCGTATGAAGACGGGATTGTACAGGGTGTATCAGAAATTACATCGGAGTATCTCGATCAGGTACTTGTCAAAGATGATGTTTCGTTATTTGCGAGTCGAATCCCCGAGTTTACAATAATCTTCTTGAATCTTGAAAGTCCAACCGCCCCATTTCTAGCAGATATAAATATCAGAAATGCATTATTGATGGGGCTGAATCGACAGTTTCTTGTTGATGATATTCTCCAGGGACAGGCAGTGGTCACTGATTCTCCTATCCTGCCAGGCACCTGGGCATATTATGACGTTGCAGAACCGGTTGAATTTGATTTAGAAGGTGCGAATGAATTGCTCAAACAGTCTGGATATGTTTTATCGGATCGTGTTGGTGAGAATGAGCAGGTTGATGTAATTCGTATGAAAGATGATGATTTTCTAGAGATCACATTACTGTATCCCGCGGATGAAATCTATGAGAATATTGCTCAGAAAATCCAATCAGATTGGATTGCGTTAGGTATTGATGTGACTATTGAAGCAGTGCCTTATGATCAATTAATCAATGAAAGACTTGACCAGCGTGACTATGAAGCTGCTTTGTTAAGTATTAATCTTGCAAGAACTCCAGATCCCGACCCCTACCCATTTTGGAATCAAGTTCAGGCTACGAATGGGCAGAATTATTCACAATGGAACAATCGAATGGCGAGTGAATACTTAGAAAAAGCAAGAGTTATTACTGATATCCATGAACGCGAACGCATGTATCATAATTTTCAGGTGATATACAATCAAGAAAACCCTTCATTGATACTGTATTATCCGATTTACAATTATGCAATTAGCAAAGATGTACAGGGAGTGAGAGTCGGCCCATTATTTGATACGAGTGATCGATTTAATACTTTTACTGAGTGGTATTTAAAATCTGAGCTTTCAACTCAGTAAAACAGGATTTGTCTTTTGAGTGAGAATGCTAAGGGTTCGATTATGTTTTCAGATTAGTGTGATGGGTATTTAATCAGATTCCTTCAATTCCCCTTCGAAGGCGGCAATAATTAGCTTAAGAAGTTTTTGATGGCCTTACCTTCATTGAGAGTAAATTAGAAATTATATAGGAACACAACTAATTATCGTCTTCAGATGATTAAGATAAAGTGTATATTGGTGAATCATGATTGGAACATTGATTAATGTAGCGACAGTATTAATCGGTGGTGGTATTGGTTGTTTGATCGGTGAACGGTTTCCGAAACGCATTCATAGAACAGTAATGGCTGGTTTAGGGTTATTTACGATGTTGCTGGGGGTTCAATATTTTATTGGAACGGAAAATATCCTGATTGTCTTAATCAGTCTGTTAATTGGGGCTGTAATTGGCGAATGGTTGGGGATTGAGGAAGGCTTGAATGGATTAGGCGAACAGTTACAGAAAAAATTTACGAACCAATCTGAAAAATCCTCAAATTCCACTTTTGTTCAGGGCTTCGTAGTTGCTTCTTTGTTATTCTGTGTGGGTCCCATGTCTATCCTTGGATCAATACAAGATGGTTTGACGGGTGATTTTACGACTTTATTTATTAAAGCTATGATGGACGGATTTGCTGCAATTGCTTTTGCTTCCAGCCTTGGGATAGGCGTATTATTCTCTTCTGTAATTGTTTTTCTTTATCAAGGTTCAATTACCCTTCTGGCAAATCAGGTGCAAAGCTTTATTACAGAGGCTATGATAACCGAAATGAATGCCGTAGGGGGAGTCCTTTTATTGGGTATTGGCATTAGTTCTTTGTTAGCGATAAAGAAAATTAGAATTGGCAGTTATTTACCAGCATTATTTATTGCCCCTTTGTTGGTCTGGTTGGTAAGTATCGTGGGCTTTTAGTTCATTGAAAGGGAATAGATTAATTCCCAGAATTGTTCAAGTAATTTTCAATGACAGTTAGCAATTCTTGTGGGTTTCCTCCAACAACCAATTTTTCACCATTGATCAAGAAGGATGGTGTTCCCGTGATATTAATGTCTGTGATATCAGTTTCGTTCTCATAGAGTTTTTGATCAAAAGATGTGCCAGCGAGGCATGTCTCAAAAGTATCTTGTTCTAGTTCTAATGCTAAAGCAAATGAAGTTAGGCTCTTTTCTGTATAGGGGTAAAATTGAGGAACCCCTTGATTAGCAAAAATCACGTCACGGTATTCCCAGAATTTTCCCTGCTCCATTGCGCAATATGTAGCTTTACTTGCGAGGGTGAGTGCGGGATCCTGGTAAGTTACGGGAATAAATTTCCATCTTACCAATCCATTGGCTACAAAGTTTTGGACGAAATACTCCTCGTAAGATAAAGCAAAGTTACGACAGTGGGTACAAGCAAAGGAGCTATATTCTTCAACCGTCACAGCTGCATCTTTAACCCCCATCCAGTCATCCGATGCCATAGGGCGCTCGTTTTGGGCAGGGAGTTCTACCTGTCCTATGTTGTATTTAAAAGTGGGTAAGGTGGGTAATAATAAAAAACCAATCAGTAGTAATGCACCAAAGATTATTAAGATGGTTGTCAGATTTTTTTTTCTTCTTTTGTTTTTATTTAGCAGAGCCTGGCGCTCTGTCCGAGTAAGAGTGGGTGACATTTTGCCTTGTCTTTCTTTAATACAGATTCATGAGATATATTCTTATAGTGGCGGTGAAGTAAATTGGTACACTGGAAAATTATTTCCTAGATTTTCAAATCTCAATTTTTTATAAAGTGCCAGCGATGCAATATTCGACTTTTGTGTGTTTACAGAAATTGTCAGGATATTTTTCTCAATGTAATACCTGAGACACTCTACCATTAGGGTTAGACCAATCTTTCGTCCTTGATAATCAGGAATAACTGCTATTCTTGATATATGGGTATTGAGATGTTTTTGAGATGCCATTAAGTATCCCACAATAGTATCATCAAAAATAGCAACAGACGAATAACTTGATTCTCTGTATGCGTTATGTAGGGTTTCTTGATTAAGGTTCCATGGTATGGAAAAAGCATCGCTGTCTACTTGTGTGATAGATGGGATATCTTCAATATCCATTGGACGGACTTTCATGGGTGGGGTAAAAGGGCCTGGGTGATTCTTGCGGATATTGGTCCATTCAAGCGAGACTATCTGTTGAAAACTGATAAAATCAGCGTTTTTGAGAATTCTCTCATACCAATCCCAGACAGCGATACTATAGATATTGATTGTTGATGCGGAATAAGAGAGGCTTTCCAGTATCTTTGGGAAGAGAATATTCCAAACCTCTCCAGGTTTGTGGTATTTGCCTATAGAAAATTGCCGAATCCAGACGGGATCATCTTTCACGGAGGGACAAGAAAGAATGCCAATAATATTCTCATTTTCTAATAGCATCAGGAAGTTATTTTTATTAATTAATTGCTCAATAGATCCCCAATCAAGATGAATATGATACAAGGGACTTTGGTTGAGGAAACTCTTGATTTTTGGAAGATCGTTTAATGACGCATCTTTTGTTTTGTATCGTCTTTCCATGAGATTCGTTTTAAAAAACAGTTTTCATTAATTTTCTTAAAGCGCGATCTTTCAAAGAGGCTTTAGGTTTAATACTTAAAGCAGAATTTAAGGCTGTGATTGCTTGAAATTTCTTCCCTAGTTTCAAATAAAGCAAAGCAAGTGAATGTAATGAATGGTATTGTTCATCTTTGGAGCCAGTTTTTTCAAAGCATTCTGATGCTTGCTGAAAATATTTTACTGCTAATTCTTTTTTCCCAAGCGACTCATAAGCAACTGCTAAATTTCCGGCGACAATCCCAATATGGTATGTATCTTCTATATGTGAAAAATGGAAAAGAAGATCGTGGAGGATTTCTAATGCGGGTTTTTCCTGTTTGGCCATTGTCATGGCAACGGCCAGATCACTGCGTAGGATGTAAACTTTTTCTGGTGGAGGATTACTATTATTATAGTAAGATATTGCGCTTTGGAAGAGTGTTATGGCTTCTTGATATTTCTTTTGAGAGAATAATTCATATGCTTTTTCTGAGGATTCAATCATTATGTGTGTCTTACCTTCTACTGGTTTAAAAAGTAATTTCAAGCAGACCTTCTGCAATTGTCCTAAGTTTGGTTGCCGACAAGCCGCTGAGATGCATGGCCAAACGCAGATAAGGTTCATTAATCGGATTAATAATAAATGAAATTATATCTGGTGGAAGGTTTCGAATTGCTTCACTGTTGACTCTATCGGCGTTCCACTGTCCAATGTTCCCTTGTGTTGTAATGAAGTCTTTCAGATTTAATTCCAGGTGGAAAGCAATTTGTTCTAATGAAATGAGATCAAAAGGGGTATTCCCTTGTTCGAGAATCAAATACTCCTCCTCTGAAATGTGCAATGCTTCTGCCATATCTGAGAGGCTCAGTGATTTTTCTTCTCGTTTTAAACGAATTTGAATAGCCAGTATCTTGTCTCGAACCTTCATCATGGATGAATAATCCGCTTTGGTATGTTCAAAAATGGATTGGTCAATTAGCTTGTTCATCCAAAAATGTTCAATAGGAATGCTTAGGAAGTAGGCCAACAACTCTATTTGGGGGAGTGTCGGTGCGGTGACACCATTCTCAAAATCTAAGAATTCTGAGGTTGTGATATGAAGGAGTGAGGCGCACTCTGTTTCCGTTCTGTTTTTAGACAATCTTGCATTATTAATTAATACACCTAACTTTTTTTGGTGAATTATACGTAATTTTTCTGATTTATTCATAAAAGACTCTCTTTCGATTAAACTATTTTGAAATTACCCCCTAAAGTGTCCGGGAAAAATGCAAAGAAATTACTTTTTTTGGTCTTGATCTTTTCTGGGCATGATATAACCGATACCTGTTCTGGTCAAGATGTGTTTTGGTTTTTGTGTATTATCTTCTAGTTTTTGTCTAAGTCTAGCTATACTTACCCATAATATTTCTTTTTCATCGCGGTAATTATTCCCCCAAACAGAAGCTAATAATTTTTCACCAGTTAATGTATGACCGACATTGTTTGCAAATTGAATAAGCAATTTATATTCTGTTGATGTTAAATTTACAGGGTTATTATTTTTCCAAACTTCAGCACGAGCAAAGTCGATCTTCAGATCACCATGCGAAAAATATCGATTTGGAATAATCTGGGAACCTGAACTGGATCTTCTTAAAATTGCCCTTACTCGAGCAATCAGTTCCTGGGCGGAAAAAGGTTTTGCAAGATAATCATCTGCGCCAAGATTGAGCCCTTTTACACGATCAATTTCGTTTGCTAAAGCAGTGAGAAAAATAAGTGGAACATTGGAAAATTGGCGTATCTTTTTGCAAGTTGTTAATCCGTCCATTATCGGCATTAAAACGTCAAGAATGACAAGATCTGCTTGTTTGTTAGCCAATATCTCAAGTGCTTCTTCTCCGTTTGAAGCACTAACCACTTCATATCCTTCTGTTACGAGATTAATACGAATCAAATCTCGATAATGTTGTTCGTCATCTACAACGAGGATTAGTTCTGTCATGGTTTTCTCCTGCACGTATTAATAATAATCTGGATCAGTTGGTGATAAGGGAAGTGAAATAATAAACGTTGTTCCGTTTCCTCCAGTAGAGTGAACTGATATTTCACCTTTATGTCTATTAATAATTTCCTTGCAAATATATAGGCCTAATCCTGAACCATGGTTACCCGGAGCGATTTGGGGAATTCGAGAAAACTTATTGAATATGCTTTTAATTCTACTTTCAGGTATACCATCCCCATGATCTTCAATTTCAATTGTAATTCCTTTGGGGACACTATTAATGGTAATCCATATTTCAGAAATGTCTGCATGCTTAATTGCGTTTTCAATTAAATTTTGAATGGCATGTATGATTTTTCTCTTATCTAAAAAAATGACAGGATTATTATGAGGAAATGATGTATGGAAAGTGAAATTTGGATTATTTATTTTATTATAATGCAACAATTCATTTATCAAATCACTGGAGTGAATATTTTCGTAGTTTAGGTCATAGTTCCCACTTTGCAACCTTGAAGCTTCCAAAAAATTAGTAACCATTTCACTAAGACGATCTGTCTCTTTATTGATGACCTGAAGAAATTGGATTTGAGTTTTTTCAGGCCACTCGACGTTGTCCCTTAACAAGGTGGTAACATACCCTTTGATGCAACCAAGAGGATTTCTCATATCATGTGCAATAATGGAAATGAAGTCGTTTTGTAGTTGAGATTGTGCTCTCTTCTCAAATGTTTCATCTTGTTCAGAAATTGCGCCATTAAAAAGGATGTTGGCTGCAAGAATGTGAGTCAACGTTTTTAAAATATTGATTTCGGTTTCAGAGAATGCTTCAGGGCGAATTAATACAATTGTGAAAATGGTATTCTGAAACCTTTTTACGGCTCCTACGAAATACTGTTTAATTTCTTTTTCATATAATGTTTTCTGAAATAATTCTTCATCTGATGAAATTGCAAGTTGGATATCGTGATCAATTTGGGATACAAAATCCTCCCGATCTGGTATGAGTGGGCATTGTGCGATGCAAACGGCATTGGTTTGGTCAGGTTTTTTCAAGTAGAAAAGTGTCAAGTCGCTAGGAAGGGAAGTCGCAATAGTTTGGCAGAGTGTGATAAATTGTTCATTTTCTTCAAAGGATAAGATATTAGTTTCCAGCAAATTAACAAAGAAAGTTAGTGATTGGTCGAATTCAGACAGTAGTGTCATAATCTTAATTCCTACCTTCAACAATGGGGAGAGAAAATGTAAATTCTGAACCTTTGTTGAGCTTTGAGGTTACGATTATTTTTGAGTTGTGGGACTTAATTATTTCATTCGATATGGTTAATCCAATTCCTGTTCCCCCAGCAGACCTTGTAGTAGATCCATCGAGCTGGTGGAATGGCTCGAAAATGTCATTAAATTTATTTTCAGGGATACCAATTCCGGTATCGAAAACTGAAAAGTCAACAAAATTGTGATTTAATTTTACTTTTAATAATACATAGCCATTAGGTTCTGTGAATTTTATTGCATTATTGAGCAATTGCTTAACTACCCAGGAAATCTTGTCTTTGTCAGCGGTGATTTCAGGTAAATCGTCTTGACATTGTTGAATAAGATGAATATTTTTCTTATTTGCAGCCTTTATGGCGCTTGAAAAGGCTTTTTTGCAGATATCCGAAGGGGAAGCAGGCATGGGTTGAATCATCAAAACGTCATTTTCGATATCAGTGAAACTTATCAAATCTGTGATTAATTCACCTAAGCGATCCGCAGCCAATTTCATCGTGCTCAATGCTTCTTCTTGATCTTGATTAATTTCTCCAAGAGAACCATCAAGAAAGAGACAAGTGTAACCCATGATGTGAGTAAGCGGCGTGTTTAATTCATGAGAGATATTAGAAACAAATTCGGATTTATTGTCATCCAGTTCTTTAATTTTGCGAATTGCTTGTTTCAACTCTCTGGTTCGTTCTTCAACGCGACTCTCCAATTTGTGGTTACTCTCTTCTAGTGCATCTTTGAGTTTGATGAATAAGTCAGTGACGGCAGAATCCAGGTCACTTTGGCTCAGAAAGTTTAGTTGCACAAGAATCTGTCCTACCAGAGGCGGGGTTTCGTCGGGATGCAGTTTTTTTACTTTTTTCTGATAGTCTAAAGCAAGGGACAAATGTTCTTTAGAGATAATACCGAGATTGACAAGTTGCTCCCCAAATTTTGGTAAGAGCAGTTCAGGCGTTTTTTTTGTGCTCATGAATACCCCCTCATCTTTGCCATACCCAATCTCCGCGAATCATTGTTGCAATTACGCGGGTATCTAAGATAGTTTCTTGTGGAATTTCATATAAATTACGATCCAGGACAATCAGGTCTGCTTGATACCCGGGCATTAGCAAACCTTTGTTCTCGACACCCCCTGGAATTTTATAGACCGTGGTTGTAAAGGCTCTCACGGCTTCTTCAATAGTAATTTTCTGGTCGGGATACCAACCATCTTTTGGTAGGTGTGATTGGTTAGTTCTATTGACGGCTGCATGCAGTCCTGCAAAACAATCCGGCTTCTCCACAGGGGCGTCAGAGCCAAAAACCAGAGGAATATTATGGTCTATAACAGATCGGAAAGCATATGTATATTTATTCCGTGCTCCCCAATTCTGATCTGCGGCGGGAATATCAGAGGAAAGTTGTAGGGGCTGCATAGAAGCGACAATTCCAAGGCCTGCCATTTTAGATAGATCTGATTGGGTGATATTTTGTAAATGTTCAATCCGATGTTGAAGGCCAATAATATGATGTTTTTGTTCGTAGTCACGAAGACGGCCAATCACTTTAATAACGATTTGATTTGCATGATCACCAATTGAATGGATAGCAAGCGAAAGTTTGTTTTCTGAGGCTTTAACTGCAATTTCGAAAAGCTCTTCTTCGCAGAGAAGAAGAAGTCCATTGTTGTTAGAATTCTCGTATGGTTCTAGCATTGCTGCGGTTTGGGTACCCAATGCGCCATCCATGAAGAGTTTAACACTACCGATTATTAAATTCGAACTTCCAAACCCCGTTCGTAATCCTAAGGTAATTGCTGCTTCCATAGATTCGATGGGGATACTTTTGACAACTCCTACTTTTAATTTTTTATTTCTATCCAATTCTTGAAGTGCAGTAAAGGATAACCGCCGATCAAAGTCGTGAACAGTGGTGATTCCATGTTTGAATAAATAATTCTGAATATTCTGAATCGCTTTTAAAGCTTGTGCAGGTGATAGAATGGGAAGAACGGATTCAATCAGGTATACAGCTGATTCGAGGAGGATGCCGTCTGGATTCCCTGAAATATCTCTCCCGATAATTCCCCCTTCAGGATCTGGTGAAGCGCTGGATATTCCAGCTTTTTGGAGGGCAAGAGAATTAACCCAGGCTCCATGGAGTGATTTATTTGTTAGATAAACCGGATTATCAGGGGAAATCTGATCAAGTATTTCCACATTGCCAATGCCTTCTAACCAGATATGGTGGTTCCAACCATGACCGAGTATCCATTCACCAGGCTTTCGTTCTTTGACTCTTTTTTCAATTCGTGCAAGACACTCTTTGCGGGTTTGTGTTTCGCAATCAACTTTCTGTTGACTAATGGCAAGTTGAAGTAAATGCAAGTGGGCATCAGTGAAACCGGGAAGAACAGTTTGCTTTTCTAGATCAACCTTCTTAATATGTGAGTCAGCGGCGGCAAGGGATAAAATATCATCATTCGTCCCTACAGCCTGAATAACACCTTCATCAATGAGCATGGCTTCAGCAAACGGGTGTTTAATGTCTTGTGTAAATATGTTTGAATTAAAGAATATTGTTTTCATGATATGAATTACTCATGAATAATTTGATCAATGAGGTTATTTAATTCTTCATCAGAATAGTAATGAATAATGATGCTTCCACCAGTTTTGGAATGCCTGAGATTAACTTTCGTGCCTAAATAAGACTGAAATTTGGCCTCCAACTCCTGAATTTCTGGGGCAGGTTTTCGGATTATCTTTGCTTTATTACGAGTACCATTCAATTTTCGGACAAGTTGTTCTGTTTCGCGTACGGTCAGGTCTTTCCTTAGAATGCTTGCAAGGGCAGCAGCCTGCGCCTGGGTATTATTCAAACCCAGCAATGCCCTTGCGTGACCTTCTGATATCTTCTCTTCCGCTAAGGCTTGCCTTACAATTTCGGGAAGTTTCAGTAATCGTAATGTATTTGTGATTGTGACACGATTTTTCCCCACTCGCTTCGCAATATCTTCGTGGGAAAGATTGAACCCCTCGGATAATTCGCGGTAGGCCTTTGCGGTTTCAAGCGGTGTCAAATCTGCTCTTTGTACGTTTTCAATTAATGCTATTTCAAGACTTTCTTGTGCACTTGCTTCCCGAACTAATACAGGCACATTTGATAAGTTAGCCAATTTAGAAGCTCGAAGTCTTCTTTCGCCAGCGATTAAAACATATAGACCTGTGCTTTCCTGATGGGTTACGATCAATGGTTGAATAATTCCATGCTCTTTGATGGAATCAGCCAGTTCTTGGAGTTTGGTGTCATTAATTGTTTGACGAGGCTGCCATGGGTTAGGAATGATATCTTCAACTGGAACCAATAATCCGCCGAGAGTATCATTATTTATTTCATCGGATTGATCAACTGGAATTAATGCATCTAGCCCTTTCCCCAAACCGCTTTTTCTAACCATTGTGTTTTCTTCTCTCTCTAATGTTAAAAAATTATGAATTATTAGTTACCGGCAGGAATTCTTACTTCTTTTCCATCCTGCTGTAAAATCTCATTGGCAAGTGCATGATAGGCGGCTGCCCCCGTAGAGTTTGGAGCATGGATTGAAATGGGAATGCCGTAAGAGGGCGCTTCAGCCAGACGAACACTTCTAGGAATGATATTTTTGAACACTGAATTCCCAAAATACTTTTGAATTTCAGAAACAACATCACCTGAAAGGTTTGTTCGGCTATCAAACATGGTCAGTAAAACACCACGGATAGCAAGTTTCTTATACAAGGAAAGGCGGATGCGCTCAATGGTTTGCATTAATTGTCCCAGTCCCTCTAATGCAAGATATTCACATTGGACGGGAATGATGATCCCATTTTCAGCTGCCATCAAACCATTGATTGTAAGTAAGCTAAGTGATGGAGGACAATCGACAAGAATATAATCATAAAGATCACCAATCTGTTCGAGTGCCTTGCGGAGCCGTGATTCTCGTTTTTCCAAATTGATTAATTCAATTTCAGCACCGGCCAATGAAGGTGAAGACGGCAGGAGAGATAATTTTACTCTTGGATTGTGAAGAATTGCTTTAGAGGGATCTCTGTTGCCTATCATTACTTCGTAGATACCATATTTTACCTGGTTTTTGTCAATTCCAAGACATGAAGTGGCATTAGCCTGCGGATCAATATCAACGAGCAATACCCTTTGCCCGTAATAAGCCAGGTAAGCGCCCAGGTTGATTGTAGATGTTGTTTTTCCAACACCACCTTTTTGATTAACAAAGGTATAAATTTTAGTCATAGTATCTCTTTAAAGTATTAAATAACCTCTTGCAATGCTTTTTGGATTTCTTTCTGTGTAGGAATGCTGTTTAAACCGCGTCTTTTTACTGAATTTGATGCAATTTGAGTGGCGAACTTACCAGCGATCCAAGGATCATTGGTCTCATGATACCTTATAAGGAATGATGATGCAAAGATATCACCAGCACCAGTTGGGTCAATTTCAGACTGTTTTGGCGCTCTAAAATATTTCAGATTGCCATTCCAGTAAACACGTGCTCCAGTTGAGGATTCAGTAACAACTAGAATTTTACATTCCGGTATTAATGAGTCGATAATAGCTTCGTTGTAATTTACATCTTCCGTGCTGAAAATGACACAATCAACTGTTTGAAGAACAGATTGATTTATCTCCCAGGGAATACGGGTGATTTTATTTTCACCATTTACTCCGCGCATCCAACCCTGAGGTGTAAGAGCAACTAATGCATCGGGAAAAGCAAGACATAGTTCGGGCTCCATTTCATTGATCAGTGGCCCAAGATGAATAATAGGAGTTGATTTCCATTCAACAGGTATCATCTCTTCTGTTATGTCTGAGGCTTTATTGTGTAAATATTGAATTCTGCCTTCAGTTGATATTATGTTTTCGAAGATGGTATTATGAGCACTTTTATGAATGCATGTTTGAATACCAGTTAATTCTACCGGGGGTTTATCAAAGTTGCCTGAGGTTACGATGCCAACTCTTACTCCCATTTGTTGGGCTGTTAAACCAGAATACGAAACCGTGCCGCCAATAGCCGTTTTACCATTTTTATTCATATCAAGGGAGATGTGACCTATTGCCAGATAATCAATGGTTTTATAGGGTGTCAAAATCATTCTCCTCTATCAAAGTTTCTGGATCTTCTGGGATTAGATTGCCAGACTCGGACTCAATGTCTTCCACGTCTAAAAGTATTTCATTTTGTTTGGCAATAGATAGAAAATCTTTATCACCTTCAACTACACTGTTGATAGACTGTTGGGGGCCGCATATTGGGCAAATTTTCCAATTATCCTCAATTAAACTACCGCATATTGGGCATTTGGTTTTTAACTGTTTCTCGCAAAATGGACAGTATTGCCAATCGGGGTTATTTGGTTTACCGCAATTTGAGCAGCGCTCTTTCAACTCAATAGACTGAAGCAAAGCCTCTTCTTCCAATGCGTGCTGATAAGCATCTTCAATTGTTTGTTTAGGACGAAGAATCATGTAGATCAGAAATCCAGGGAAGGATAAAATGATAATTGACAAAATTGATAAAACGATTGTGAGAGTATCCTTCGAGCGTATACGGATATCTCTGGCTGTCCAGATGATTAAGCTAATCCAAACACTGACAATCGTTGCGGCTACTATGGCTGTTAATATAAGTAGTGGGGAGGAAAAAGTATCAATCATATTTTTTCATTCATCTCTTAAAAAATAATGCAATTTCGTGAAACGATACTAAAATTATAGCATGATGGTTAAAAATGACACCCAAAAAACCTACTAAAAAGCGAGAGGAAAAATTTGGCCCCCGAAAAGAAACAACTATATCGAATAATGGACATTGCTGAAGAAGAACGCCCAAGGGAACGCTTAGCTTTACTTGGCGCACAAACTTTGCGTGATGAGGAGTTGCTGGCAATTTTGCTTCGGACCGGTATTCAAGGTGAAAATGCTGTAAAAATGGGACGACGATTGTTAGAAGCTTTTGGTGGGATTAATGGTATTCACCAGGCTTCTTTCGATGAATTCTGTGATGCGAAGGGGATTGGCCCTGCCAAAGCTTCTCAGATCAAAGCAGCCATTGAACTCGGACGTCGATTGCACCAGCGATCACTCGATGATCGAGTCGTCATTTCATTGCCAGAGGATGCGGCGAATCTTGTTCAATATGAGATGATGGGGTTCACACAAGAACATTTGTGGATATTGATTCTCAATACAAAAAATCAGGTCATGAATATCGATAAATTGTATAAGGGTACGTTAAATTCTTCCAATGTACGTATTGCTGAACTATTTCGAAATCCAATTTTGAAGCATGCTGCGAGTATTATTCTAATTCATAACCATCCCAGCGGTGATCCAATGCCCAGTGGTGAAGATATTCGATTAACTCGGTCTGTGGTTGAAGCCGGTAAGCTGCTTGATATTGAAGTTCTGGACCATATTGTGATTGGTTTTTCTGGACGTTTTGTTTCTATGAAGAAGAAAAGATTAGGGTTTTAGATTCATAAACTGGCATTTATGAATTGACAAATAGATTTCTTAATAGTATTATTTGCAACGCAACAGAAATCGGCGAGGTAGCTCAGTCGGCAGAGCAACGGACTCATAAGCCGTGGGTCGTGGGTTCAAGTCCCACTCTCGCCACTAAAAAAGTCGGTTATCCGACTTTTTTATTTTAATTCATCATTATTTAGGAAAATGGAACAGGATTTTATATATTTATGGGCAAAAAGGGTTTTGTCCTGCTTGATTTTAGGCTAAACTAAGTATGCATTCATTAGAATCTCCACCGATTATTTTGGTAATTTATTATGAATCCACTTAACTGGTTTAAGACACGTTTCCGAAAACTACCACGTTTAGAAAAAGAAGAGCTTCAGAGATCTATAACTGAGGCATCTTCGCCAGGCATAGAGTACTATGTGTTTGTGCTTCTCTCCTGTACCATTGCCACACTGGGTTTGTTGATTGATTCTGGCCCAGTGATTATCGGGGCTATGTTATTGGCTCCGCTGATGTCACCGATTATCGGGATTGGCATGTCGACAGCGACTGGGGAAGGAAATCTTCTCCGCACCAGTTTCTTTGCTCTTGTCCGAGGCGCGATGCTTGCTATCTTACTTGCCGCCGTCATTACTTTGATCAATTCTTATCTTCCTTTTGCGACAACCTCGAGTCTAACGAATGAGATTTTATCGCGAACGAGACCAACTCCCATTGATCTCGTTATAGCATTGGCTGGTGGACTTGGTGGTGCTTATGCTCTTTCGAAACCAAATTTATCGGCTGCTCTGCCTGGAGTCGCAATTTCGACAGCTCTGATGCCGCCTTTGTGTGTTGTTGGGATTGGTTTAGCATCCTATCGTCTTGATCTTGCCGGGGGGGCATTCTTATTGTTCGCTACAAATGCGTCTGCGATTGCTTTTGCAGGTGGTTTAGTATTCTTCTTTATCGGATTTAGTCCTGGACTGACACCCTATAACGTGAATAATCATAAAAAGCGAGTACCGGGGTCGATCATTATTTCTGCTTTGCTCATCATTGGTTTACTTTTACCCTTAACTCTAATATCACTGCAAACTTTTCAAACGGTACGTGAAAATAAAATAATAAACCAGATTGTTGATGATGGGTTGTTGGAAAAATCAAACGCAGTGTTAGTTGCAAGTGATTTTGACCACCAACCCGATTTGATCTCTATTGATATAACGATTCGAACAGAAGATCGATTAGGCCGGTTGGAAGTCAATCGGATCCACAGAGAGCTAGAAGAAGCATTTGACATACCCGTTGAACTGGTAATCAGTCAGATCATCATAGAACGCTTATCTCCAGATGATACAGGAAACGAATAATATTAGATGATGAATAAAATTCGGTGATGCAACATCGAGATTCATCGATTATTCTTTAATTTTAACCTCAGTTACAACAATGGTATTGCATCCTGAATCCGACCAATAGCCAACAAATTTGCCATTTTTAAGGTATTCGACTTTATAAACTTCTCTCCCTTTGATAATCACTGTATCACCATCTTCTATACTGCTCAGGAGCTTATAGATTTCCTCATTGATCGGGATGGTATGGAGAAGATTAATTGTTCCTTTTGGGTGATCATCAATCAGTGAAACCCAGAGAAAATGGTGGTTTCTGACTGAGGTATTGACTTTATCCTTATCAGAAAAATCTCCAGAAGTGATTAAGACATCATGAGTCAGCATTGGAAATCTTTTTTCATTTATTGCAGAGTTATGACGGATATAGCCAGTGAAAGTAGAAATTTTAGAAAATTCATATCTGATTTGCCATTCTTTGTCGCCAGATACTGCTTCTATGCTTCCGAAACCTTCAGTGAATTCCATATTGGAAGTTGAATAGAAAATGGAATCAATTGGGGAGCTCGAAAAATGTAAAAACCAGGCTCCGCCGGCCAGCAAGCACACTAACAGGATAATTATCAGCGGGTTTGATAATTGAAAGAGACAGCCTAAAGGCATAAATAGTAATTCTTTTAGACTGAGCGGTTTTCTTTCCTCGGGATGTATTTCTGGATTGTTATTCATAATTTCAGCTTGTTAATATTTTCTTTCAACATATTATACGATATGCCTATAAAATGCATGTAAAAGTGATATCATTCAAAACCAGATTCATTTTCGATTATAATAGGTGTAATGTAAAAACTGATTGGAGGCAGCAGTATATAAAGTTTTCTTAGGTTTTAGTAACATTGGATAAAGCGCATGGCTTAGAATAATTCTAAGTGACGAGGAAGAGGGTTCTCTACTTCAAAAGAGAGTTAACTGGCAAATTGAAAATCAATTTCCCAGGAAAATCGAGAGATCAGCGGATGCCCTTCAGAGAAAATCTGTCCAATATTCGACACATAAATTTATTTTAGATTGAGAATAGGTAATTCTATTCAATTGTTTTCTAATGTGGAAAGCAAAATGGAGGAAAAATGTGTGGTATTGTTGGGTACATTGGCGAAAAGAACGCAACAAAAATAATTCTGGATGGGTTAAAACGACTCGAGTATAGGGGTTATGACTCTGCTGGGATTGCAGTTCTTCAAAATGGCAGGATTGCCATTAGACGTGATGCAGGAAAATTATATCGGTTGGCTGAGACTTTGCAAAATTCACCAATTGCAGGGAAAGTTGGCATTGGGCATACACGCTGGGCTACACATGGGGTGCCATCTGAGCGGAATTCGCATCCTCATATTGGTGAGAGTGGCAGTGTAGTCGTTGTGCATAATGGAATCGTGGAAAACTTTTTATCACTAAAGGAAGGATTACTACAGGAAGGTGCTTCGTTTAAATCGGATACTGATACTGAAACTATTGTTTTGTTGATTGAAAAGTTTATTCGAGAAGGAAAGGATTTGCTTACTGCTACACAGGAAACCCTAAAAATGCTAAAGGGTTCACATGGGATTGTAGTGATGTCAAAAGATGAACCGGATAAAATTATTACTGCCAGAATTGGAAATGCAGGTGGTGTTGTTATTGGTATTGGAGAAGGCGAGATGTTTATTGCCTCTGATATACCGGCAATTTTAACTCACACTCGCAAAATGGTTTTTCTAGAAACTCATCAAATGGCAGTTGTAAAGCGTGATAGTCTATCAGTGATGACGCTTGAAGGCGAGAAATTGACATATGAGGTAAGTAATGTAGGATGGGATCCTGTTTCTGCAGAAAAAGGTGAATTTCGACATTTTATGCAAAAAGAAATTCATGAGCAGGTTAGGGCGTTGACTGATACGTTGGCTGGCAGAGTGGATTTTGAAAAAGGGGAGATATATCTTCCAGAGTTGAATCTTTCGGAAAAAGAAGCGAAAGAAATTTCAAAAATCTTCATTACAGCTTGTGGAACCGCTGCACATGCAGGAATGGTTGGCAAGTTCTTAATTGAGTCCATTGCAAAAATACCTGTCGAAGTCGAAATTGCTTCTGAATTTCGGTATCGTGACCCGATTATCGAAAAAAATTCTGTCGTATTGGCGATAAGTCAATCTGGCGAGACAGCAGATACTCTTGCTGCGATGGCTATGGGGCGTGAGAAAGGTGCAAAATTGTGGTCAATCGTAAATGCTATTGGTTCACAGGCAGTGCGTGTGGCAGACGGGTCAATTTCGATGCAGGCGGGACCTGAAATTGGCGTTGCTTCAACAAAAGCATTTACAGCTCCACTGGTTGACCTTTACATGCTTGCCATTTTATTAGGTGATCTAAGAGGTGTGATTAACCGAGAAGAACGTACTCGGTTGGTTTCTGATTTACGTCTTATACCGCATTTAGTCGGACTATGTCTTGAACGGGAGGATGAAGTTTTAGAGGTAGCCAAACACCTGAAGCATGCAAAAAACGCGTTGTATCTAGGACGGGGCATCAACATGCCTATTGCTTATGAAGGCGCATTAAAATTGAAAGAAATCTCTTATATCCATGCTGAAGGTTATCCGGCGGGAGAGATGAAGCATGGTCCTATTGCGCTGATTGATAAAGACATGCCGGTTTTGGCTATCTGCCCAAAAGACCGATGGTATGAAAAGATGATCTCTCAAATTGAACAGGCAAAGGCCAGAGGAGCATATATTGTTTCCATTGCGGAGGATGGCGATGAAAGGATATCCCAATTATCAGACGATGTTTTATGGATTCCGAAGGCTTCATGGCTATTGAACCCGGTGATCACGGTCATTCCACTGCAAATTCTTGCTTACCATATAGCTGCCTTACGGGGATTGGATGTAGATCAACCGAGAAATTTGGCAAAATCAGTTACTGTTGAGTAAACGTTAATTGTTTTCGAATGAAACCTGAGTTAATTTGGTTTTTCTTTTGAAATTAACTCAGGTTTTTCGTATATCTGGCTATATTTCGTATATAATCATTTCGTAAAGAATGCCACAAATTTGGTAAGAGATGGAGTTTTCATGAATGATTATCAGTCTTTTTTAAAAGAATTAATTTCTATGCCAGGACTTTCAGGCAATGAAGATTCTGTTCGCAAAAGTATTCAAGAACGCTGGCGAGGCAGTGTTGATGATTTGTGGGTAAGCCCATTAGGAAGCTTGCATGGATTGAAGCGTGGAAAAAAGGGGAATATACATCCCAAGATACTGATCGCCACCCATATGGATGCAGTTGGTATGATTGTGACAAAAGTACAGGATTCTTATCTGCGGTTTTCCAGTATCGGTGGTTTGGATTCACGAGTATTGCCATACCAACCAGTGGTAATTCATGGTCGGAAAGACATACCTGGCGTGATAGCCAGCCCAACTGATCGACATTTACTCAAGGAATTTCAGAGTAAATCGGTGCCGATCTCATATTTGTTTATAGATACAGGAATTGCTTCTGATGAATTAAAAGGTTTGGTTCGCCCTGGAGATTTTATTTCTTTTGGAAATGAACCAACTGAATTGGACTCAAAAACGATAATGGGGCATACGCTGGATAATCGTGCTTCTGTTACTGCCTTGACGGTTTGTCTCGAATTGCTCCAAGATCGAATTCATATGTGGGATATTGTGGCCGTGGCGACTGTTCAGGAGGAAATTGGGTTGAAGGGCGCCCGAACCTCTGGGTTTGCTGAAAAGCCTGATTTGGCAATTGCTGTGGATGTCGGGTTTTCTAAAGAACCCGGTGCCAGTGGTTTCTATTTGTTAGAGCAAGGAAGCGGTCCTGCATTGGGATGGGGGCCTGTGATTAACCCTGTTTTATTCGATGCAGTTGAAGATTTAGCAAAAACATTGTCTATTCCATTCACCAAAGAAATTAATCCTGGGGGCAGAACAGGAACAGATGCCGACGCTCTTTCTTTAACCTCCGAAGGAATACCCACACTGGTGATTTCAATTCCTCTAAGATTCATGCACTCACCGACAGAAATTATCCAGTACGAGGATGTATATCAAACTGGACGGTTATTGGCTGAATTCATTAGTGTCCTGGATGAAGAATTTTTGGACACATTAATTCCTGATGATTTGGATGAGGAGAATTAAGATGGAATATGTGAATCAGGAATTGGTACAACAGTTAGAAACTCTATGTAATAAAAGTGGATTGCCAGGCAATGAATCTTCGGTTCGGAAAGTAATCCGCAAGTATTTAGAAGCATATGAAGATCATATACGGGTAGACGCAATTGGCAATCTTTATGTCGAAAAGAAGGCAAAAGGAAATGCGAAATTGCGTGTAATGATTGCTGCGCACATGGACGAAGTTGGCTTCATGGTTGTGAATTCTTCTGATGATGAATTCTACGAGTTTCGTGTATTGGGAGGTATTGATCCGAGGGTGCTGCCGGCAAAAAGCGTGCTGATCGGAAAGAACGGAATCAGGGGAGTTATCAGTCCTAGAACTGCACATCTTACAAAAGCTGAAGAGCGTAAGCAGGTAGTTTCTGTTGAACAATTACGGATAAATGTAGGAAAAGAAAATACTGGAAAAATCAACGCGGGTGATTATGTTTCGTTTGATACCCAATTTTCACCTATGGGTGAAGGTTTTGTGGCGAAAGCACTTGATGATCGTGTTGGATGCGTCAACTTGATCTGGTTGCTGCAACATGCTCCAGAAGATATTGACGTGATTGGTGTCTTTACGGTACAGGAAGAGTTAGGTCTGCGTGGCGCTACGATTGCCGCTAATCAGGTCAAACCTGATATAGCCCTGGTACTTGATACAACACCTTCAATTGATCCTCCTTTGATGGATTCTGAAGATGAAAACACTTTCTATAATACGAGATTGGGACATGGTCCTGTGGTATATACTGTTGATCGCGGTCAAATTCATGATCCAAGATATATTAAGTACATTGTTGACATTGCTGAAGATATGAAGATTCCGTATCAAAAACGACAACCAGGAGGGGGCGGCACTGATGGGAGTGCAATTCATCTTCAAGCAGGTGGAATCCCATGCCAATCGGTATCTGTGCCGGTTCGATATTTACATACACCGCGAAGTTTTATGCGACTAGATGACTGGAACCATACTTTGCAGCTGCTACATGCAACGCTTACAAATATTTCAGCCAATATATTTGATGAGGAACGGAAATGAAAAAATTACTAGAACAATTAACTCAGGCCACTGGTCCTACCGGATACGAAGGAGAAGTTCGCGAATTAGTTAAAAGCCTGGTTCAAGAATTCGCAGATGAGATTTATACAGACGTAATGGGAAATCTTATTGTGCGGAAAGGGACTCGAAAAGAAAGTGGTCTCAAGATTATGCTTTCAGCGCATATTGACGAAATTGGTGTAGCAGTTACCCATATTGATGATAATGGATATGTTCGCTTCACTAACTTAGGTGGTGTTCGTCCCACAACTTGTTATAGTGGACGCGTCAAATTCACCAATGGAACAATTGGAATTATTGGAACTGAACCCGTGAAATCTGCCACCGAAGTACATCCCTTGAGCAAGCTGTTTATCGATGTTGGGGTTTCGTCGAAAGAAGAAGTATCGGTGGAAGTTGGTGATTTCGGATGTTTTATGCGGCCCTTTGTAGATTTGGGATACCGTCTGGTTTCTAAAGCGATGGATGATCGTGCTGGTGCTGCTGTTTTGATTGAATTATTGAAGCAGATTGGGGATTCACCCCACGAGTTTTATTTTGTGTTCAGTACACAAGAGGAAGTTGGATTACGGGGTGCAAAAACGGCCGCTTATCGGATTAATCCTGATATAGGGATTGCGCTTGATGTTACATTGACCGGTGACACTCCAAAAGCCAGGACGATGGATGTTAGCTTAGGGAAAGGTCCTGCTATAAAAGTGAAAGATAGTGGGATGATTGCGAGCCCAGCTTTAGTGAGGGCATTTTGCGAAGTTGCGGAGAGCAATGAAATTCCTTATCAGATGGAAGTATTAGTCGGGGGCACAACTGATGCGGCAGCAATTCAAGTTACACGAGTGGGGGTTCCTACAGGCTGTATATCCATCCCCTGCCGCTACGTTCATTCTCCATCAGAAATGATTGATTTGCATGATATGGAAAATGCGGTCAAACTTTTAGTTGCGATGTCGCAGGACCCCATAAAACTTATTTGATAATCTCGGGAATTAAATAAAAGAGCTCATCAATCTGATAGTAAAAAAAATAGAACACAGCGGTTTAGTGCTGAGTTACATTTTAGTTTTTTGGAAATTAATAACGCTTTATAATATTCGGAATTAGATATTCAAAAAATGCTTTTTCCAAGTCATAATCAGGTTGCCAATACCAGTCTTTTCTTGCAGCGGAATCATCGACATCAGCGGGCCAGCTGTCCACAATCGCCTGCCGTTTTGCTTGAGTTTGAAATCGAATTTGTGCTTTGGGAAATGCTTGTTTCGTGATGTTCACCAGTTCTTGTGCTGAAGGATTGAAACTGGTGATATTATAGACCTGCTGGCTGAGTTGATGTTTGTCAGCTTTTTCAAGGGATACCAGGGCTTTGATGGCATCCGGCATAACCATAAAAGGGAGTTTTGTCTCGGGGCGAACGAAACAATTATATGGTTTGTCTTGAGCTGCATGGTGAAGCATTTCAGGCCCATAATCGCTTGTTCCACCTGTGGGAATTGTGAATGCGGAGATTAATCCGGGAAAGCGAATCGACCGAAAATCAAGAAAAATTTTGTTTTTCTCATTTCCAGTTTCATCTAAAAAACGATAATGGTTGGAATAATAAATGCCTAATTTTTCACATGATAATTTGTTGCATCCATACATTGTGATTGGTTTGCAATACTCGGTTTCACAGATTTTTCCTAATTTCCTTTTCTCATCAACCGATTCAAAACCATAAACGGCAATCGAACTAGGGTAAATAAATTTGGTCGCAATTTTTTCATTTTCGCTTTGTTTCGCTGCATGTTCTAAAAGGTTTGCAGTTCCCTGAACATTTACTTTTTGAGCTAAGTATGGATTGATTTCAGCTTTTGTAGAAAGTATCGACGCAAGGTGATAAATTGTGGTGAAGTGAAAATTTTCAAAAAGCTTATCAGATAGGTTTTCATCTAGGATATCGCCTTGTATAAATTCATAGCAATGGGAAACCATTTCGGTTTCTGGTTCATTGATATCCATAGCGACGATGTCGACATTTTGATTATTAGATAGGTAAGAAGTCAATGAGTGCCCCATTTCGCCATTGACACCGGTGATTAACACTGCTTCATGTTTCATAATTTCTTGACCCTTGTTTTTTGAATGAGTTCAATATATGGGATAAAAAAAGAGTTCAGAATTTATTTCTTCCGAACTCTTATACACTTAATAATCTGCATTGGTAGTAGTGACTGAAGTTTTGATAGGTAGATTAACAGTTAGTCTGCGGATATCATCTCGTGATTCTGGCTGTACACGTAAAACTACTACACTCATATCATCTTGAGGGTGTTGTTGGTCTAACATTAAGGCATGACTCAATAACATATCGGCAATTGATTTTGCGGTAGGTTGTTGCATGTCCAGTAGAGATTCCATCAACAAAGGTATTTCGAACTTTTCCTCAATCCCTTTCCCTGCATTAAGGAAGCCATCAGTAGACATGACGACAGTTATTCCTGGCTCAATTGGAATCTCAGACACTTCAGGATGCGTGCCAAATTTATTACCGATAGGTGTGCTGGAACCACTGAGAGTTTCAGTACGGTTATTTCGAGTGATATATAGAGCTGTTGGATTGTTACGGCTTACAATGAGGGTATTCGATTCTAAATCAGCGGACAGAATATCCAAATAAGCAGATACTTTGCCTTGATAAATTGAGAACAGGTGGTCTGAGGCTGCTCTTGCTGCAACGCTGTCGCGAATTCCTTCAGCAATTAAGCCAGTTACCTTATGCACAGCCAGGCTTGAAATTATTTTTGCCTGGCTTCCAGAGGTTTGTCCGTCACACAAGACAACGGAATAGCCGCCTGATGGCCTTTCTACAACTTCTAAAGTGTCACCACTTATTTCGGAGCCAAATTTATTTGTTTTTGAGACTGCGATTTGAATTTCCATAGCTGTATTTTACTTCAAAAAAAGAGAATATAACTTATAAGCAATTTTAAATGTTCAGCCACTCTGCAGCGCTTTTTGGTATGTCACGTAAGGGTGCAACTTTTTTCTGACAGGGTGGAAGTGACTCCAGGAATGATCTTCCATACGATTTTGTTAGTATTCGACGATCTAAGACAATTACTAAACCTCGATCTGTTTGTGTTCGAATGAGTCTGCCAAAACCCTGCCTGAATTTCAGGATGGCTTCAGGTAAACTATATTCAAAGAAAGGAGACTCGAAGGTTTCAGAGCGAGCTGCGATAATTGGATCGGAGGGGACATTGAAGGGAAGTTTTGTTATGATTACGCAAGTTAAATCACCGCCGGGGATGTCAACACCTTCCCAAAAAGATTTGGTTCCAAGCAGAACACTATTTGGAGTGTCTCGAAAAGTTTCGATAAGAGAATTGGGTGAGGCTCCTTCTCCTTGGGTAAAGACCTGAATATTTTTATCGGCAAGGATGGGAGAGATTGACTTTGAGACTTTTCTTAATTGTGCATAAGAGGTAAATAAAACGAGCATGTTGCCGCCAATAGCCGTGGCAGTATTTACAACTGTTTGCGCAATTGCTTTGAGATAATTATTTCCCCTGTTTGGTTCCGGGATATCATTTGCAACATAAAGAAGAACTGAATTTTCATAATCGAATGGTGAGCCTAATGTCAACTCATCAGCGTCTTCTGCAAACAATCTCGAGCGAAGATAATCAAATTCGCCGTTCGTAGTCAATGTGGCAGATGTAAGAATGACGGATTCTTTTTTATGCCAAATGTGTTCTTCCATCAGTGGGCCGACGTGAAGCGGAGCCATCTGAAGGCTTATCTGGTTTCTGTTAGGGTTCAATTCAACCCAATAAATGAAATCATGGATTGGTTCCATCAAGATACCGTTCAGGTTTTTTTGGATTTCGAGGAATGTTGTTAGGATGAACCCTAAACTGGTTGTGGCTTCTTCCAATTCTTCTGGAAAAGTATGACGCAACTCACCGAGTTCATTGTGTAAGCCTTCCAGTAATTTAATAAGGGCAAGCAGGGTTTCATTGGCTTGGTCCCAAACAATTTCTACCTCTGTCCAACCCGGGAGGGTACGTGTTGCGGGAATAATCCGCACCTGTTGTTTATAAGGGCCAACGGGTCTTCCATCACGTGCATCAATCAAAAATTCTTCAAGACTGGCAAAGAGATTCTTAAAATCATGTTCCAGTCGAAAGGCCAGATCCGTAGATTTTTTTATTGACTGATCCATTAATGCATATTCTTCAGGAGATAGTAGAGAGATTGAAGAACTGAGCACACGGTGAAGAATTCCGCTGCGAGTGCCACCTAATTCTCGTAGAAACATCATGATATTGGTTTCAGAGATACTGTAACTAAGGGAGCTGGTGGAGGCATCTTCAATATGATGGGCTTCATCTGCGATGATGAAATCATAAGCAGGGAGAACACGATTGCCGGTTGCGATGTCAGCGAGGAGAAGTGCGTGATTGACAATAAGAATATGCGCTGATTGAGCCGCCTGGTGAGCTTGATGGTAGGGGCAGGAGGAGTTCGATAAAATGCGCGGGCAGTCATCGAAGTTACATCCTTCAAAATCAGCAGACAAGCGAGACCAAATGGCTTTTTCGTAAGGGCCATTAAGGTTGATTTCGCTTTTATCACCGGATCCGCCTTCGTATAGCCAAACCATAATCTTAGCAAAAACCCTCATTTCAGCAACATTATCAGGATGGCGGGTTTTGCTAGCAATCTGAAGGCGGCGAGGACAGAGATAATTACCGCGTCCTTTGAGTACTGACGCCCTGAGATCTAAATTCAAGGCAGCAATTAAGTCGGGGATATCTTTTTTTATTAGTTGATCCTGAAGATTTATCGTGTTGGTTGAAATAACGACACGAGTATTGTTTTGAAGAGCCCACATAGAAGCTGGGATTAAATAGGCAAAGGATTTCCCTGTACCGGTACCAGCCTCTACCAGTAAATGCTGACTGTATGATAATGCTTCTGTCACAGCTCTAAGCATTTGCAATTGTTCAGGACGATATTCATAATTTTCGAAATACTTTGAGAACGGCCCACCATATTCCAGAAAGCTGGTGATATTTTCAACATCTAGTGGTTCAAAGGATTCATTTGGTTCTAGCTGAGGTAAAAAACGATTATTTTCATCAGAGAATAATGGGCCAAATTGAAAGTTGAAAAGATTGCCTGCAATAGGTTTAAAATTCTGCGTCTTCAATAATTGTTGGAACGGCCAGAAAGCACCCCAGTCGAAAGGCTCGCTCAATCTCACAAACATTGCTAATAAGTTTAGAGGGAGCTGCGAAGCTTTTTGATAGAGGAATTGATACAGGTATCCAGTTGCGCGCGCATCATCCAGCGCTCTATGGGCGTCTTTGAGGATGATCCCATTTTGGGCGCAAAGAGAGCCAAGATTATACCTGCTGGATTTTGGGAGCAGAACGGAGGCCAATTCGTAGGTGTCGATTGCTATGTTATTGTCAGTTATGCCATGGTTGCGCATAAAGGCCAGGTCAAAACCTACGTTATGCCCGACGATTGGATCGTCGCCTATGAAGCTTTCCAATTCATGTAAAACACCGCCAATCGGTGGTGCATTCTTCACCATATTGTTTGATATGCCCGTCAATTGGTGAATAAATGAAGGAATGGTTCGATTCGGATTGATAAGAGTTGACCATTCGTCCTCAATGCGATTGCCATTTAATCTGACTGCACCGATTTCTATGATTTTATCTTTGGACGGGTCTAACCCGGTTGTTTCAAGATCAAGCGCAACAATAGATGACATGAGGAAAATTATACCATTTCTAACGGATCAATCCAGCTAATGAAGTGATGATTAAATATCAGTTTCTTGATGCATGTGACGATAGTCCGAGAACAGCAGAATTCCAATTGGTTTGGTACTGAAAATTTAGTGGTGTTGTTCATTCCTGATCCTCTTTCATGGGTGATTGTACCATTGAATAACCATAGGGTAAAATTGATGAAAAAGACAATGGAGAACCTATGAAAATTTTGATTACGGGCTTTGAAGCGTATGGAAAGAGGAAGAAAAATGCAACAGAAGAAGTTATCCATCAATTTTCTGCGCATGATTTAGAGGTAAATGGAGGGCTGCATCTTGAAACATTGCCGGTGGTTCATGGTGAGGCAGCAATGAAGTTATTCTACCTCTTACAAAAGCATTCACCCGATATCGTAATTTGTTTAGGGGAAGCTGGCGGGCGAAATGCGATCTC
>CAZQSG010000030.1:0-25723 GCA_964595925.1 uncultured Anaerolineaceae bacterium
AAACCCGCAGGAACCCAGCCGCTTCGGAGGGTGTCATCACAGATGGCATGCCACCGCTGTTTCCATTATTAGCCTGTGGTGCAGCTTGTTGCTGCTGACCGCCCTGTCCACTGATAGCCTGACCAAAATATTGTCCCATACCAACACCCGCACCAATACCAGCGGTGAGGCCAGCCCCGCCAGATTCATTCTGGGCAGCATCACGCAGTGCATCTGCCGCCTGCAACTGGGTGTATACGTTCATATCGAGCATACCCATCGCGCGCAGATCTTCAGCAGATTTATCAGAGGGTTTCAAATTGCCGATATAGAAAGATTTTAAAGTAATACCAAGTGCCTTGAAGTCATCCTGTGCTTTAGCACGCACACCGGCGCCCAATTCCTCAGTCAAACCAATAAGATCAAGCACACTGTTTTTCTTAGTAGACTCGCCAAGCAAATCCTGTAATTTTGAAAGCAGCATTGTGCGCAAACGGTTTTCAATTTCAGTTGTCCGATAAACGCCCTGGGCGCCTACAATTTGGGTTACAAACTGCTGAGGATCCGATATCTGATAGCTGTAGGTTCCAAATCCCTGCAATAATGCTACACCCAACCCGACACCAGGGTTACGAACGATAATTGGTTGGGGGGTGCCCCACTTGCGATCTGCCAATTCACGCACAGATACATAATAAACTTCTGCAGTGAAAGGGGTACGATCATTGAAAGCTTTCCCAACCCAATCAACAAGAAGCGGGATATTGGCGGTTACAATCGTATGCCGGCCGGGGCCAAACATATCCAGCGCCTTGCCATCCCGGAAGAAGATCGCTCGCTGTGATTCACGCACAATCACCTGAGAACCAATTCGCAGGTCAGCAATACCGGTTTCCGGAAAGCGGTGAACCAATTCCTCCCTCATCTCACTTCGATATTCAACAACATCAAAAACTCTAGCCATTTTTTACTCCGTTATTTGGGTTAATTTAAATTGTATCTGTCATGCATCTTTCAAAGCTCTGTTCTATATTTATGTCAAGGAATTTTTAATCATCATCCCCATCAAAAAGATCTTTCACCTTGTCCAGAAGACCTGACTTTTCTTCTTTATCCTCAGAATATGCGGGAGGTGCCACTTCATCGTAGGAAACTGGTGCGGGATTTTCATTATAAGCTGGCATTTCAACTTCATCCCCGCCATCAAGAATTACATTGTGCCGATTCTCATAAGCCGTCACAGCTTCCTGACTCATACGGATTAAATGACGCAGTGCTGCCGCAATACCATCTGTCCCCAGAGAAGCTTCTACGTTATCAATCGCAGAATTGATTCCTTCAGTCATATTCAACAACGTCAAATCATAAGAGTATAACTTGGACAGGTCTTCTTTTTTCACTTTTACCGCAGCAAAAAGTGCTGAATAACCATAAGAAGCCCCACGGATGCGATCTGCAAATTGACGAAGTTTAATCGCACTGGATTCTAAATCGTCTAAATATTCAATATCGCCCATATTAATAGCCTGTGTCTGAACACCAGAAACGCGCGCTTCAAGCAGTGAAAATTGACGAGCTATTTCCTCACGCAGCAATTTGTCTGATGCGCGGCGATCTTTTGTTTCTACGTACCCTTTAAAACCGGGAATTTTACTTGCAATCTTCGTGAAAAAATCATGATCTGATTGTACGGTTCCAAATATATCACTCATGTTAACTCCTTTTCTTAACGCTTCACTCACGGTATTATTATTCCTATCTATATATTATATATGAATTTAAATCAATTTCTATCATTTAACCATAGGCTTACCGCCCAATCACCGATCCATACTCCTTTCAAACCAATTTTCTATCCAATGCTGGGTATAATCAAAAGATGAAAACCATGTCACTTAGTAAACCTTTTGACCGGTTACTGTTCGTCAGCACACTGCTCTTAATCTTCATCATGGCTGCCCGAGCACCAGTCGACACTGATATGTGGTGGGCTTTACGTGCTGGAAAAGAAACCTGGGGCCAAAAAGCTCCTTACACCATCGATACAATGAGTTACACATTTGAAGGAACTTACTGGAACAGCCATTCCTGGCTCTTTGACCTCCTGCTCTATGGCTGCTATGCTGCCGGTCATTATTACGGGCTCACCTTTCTGGTTGCCATTCTCGCCGCTGGCACAATGGCATTGGTTTGGTTACAAATTCCAGGCCCTGCATTGTTTCGATCAATCCTGATTCTTTTCAGCGGTCTTGTCGTAGCGCCCGCCTGGACTCAACGACCTCAAATAATTACAATGCTGTTGCTCAGCTTCACCTGTTTGATTCTTTTCTGGTATCAGCGTCAGCAGCGCGATTGGTTATGGGCTTTGCCACCTATGATGATCTTATGGGCAAACCTTCATGCAGGTTATACGTTGGGGCTGATGGCAATGGGTCTGGTTATCGCCGGAGAAATTGCTGATCATCTTCTATTTAATAATACGGAATTTCGACTCGATTGGTTTCAAATTCGAAAACTTATCCTCATCTCTATTGCCTGCGGCTTCGCGGCTCTGCTCACTCCCCATGGATTTGGCACATGGAAAATTGCCTTCTCAACCATCGGTATGCAGGTCAATGATATTATCTCCGAATGGACATCACCAGACTTTCATCAGGCATCGATGATTCCATTCCTGATCAGCCTGCTGGTTTTGCTGTTTGTATTCGGTTATCGTAAAAAACAAATCAAAGCCAGCTCCCTCTTCACCGCAGTCTGGTTCACCTACTTCTCCCTAACTTCCCGACGACACATCGCTGGATATGCAATTACCGTGATGCCCATCCTTGGACGAAACCTGTGGCCGATTTTGAAGGAATGGCTGATAAGCATCAAGAAATTCTTGAATGATTATGCCCCTCAATGGTTCAAACCCAGGAGCCTTCCTAAAAAATCAAAAGAAAATAAATGGATCAATTTGATCTTGATTTCCATACTCGGTTTTCTTGCAGCAGGAAAAGTCATCTATGCTGCACACCCCGTCCTGATGCAGCAAATTTACCTTCCGACCGTTTACCCCATAGAAGCGATTGAAATGATAAAAGAAAAACAATATGAAGGCCACATCTTCAACGACTACAACATTGGAGGGTTCCTTACCTGGGAAACACCTGATATTCCGGTGTATGTCGACGCACGAGCCGATCTATATGGCGACGACTTCCTTCTCGAATGGCTTGAAATCACAAACGGAAACCAACCATGGGAACCGGTCGTAGAAAAGTGGAATATTGGTTTCGTATTGATTGATCCTGACCGCAGGTTGGCACAAACATTGCATGATTCTGATCAGTGGCATATTGAATATCAGAGTAATCAGGCCATATTGTACATTAACAACCAGATAACTAAGTAATATCGATAATAAGAGTGGGATTTGTTGAACTAGAAAGAAATTCTTTGCAAAATTGTTAGGAATTGGGACTTGTTTTTTTCCCCAATACCCTATATAATCTACTTAATCATATACAACTTTGTCTCATCCTTCTTTAATCACTAATTTATTTATAATCGTTGCCGTGGGCAGCGTTTAATAACACAATTTTTATTCAATTTTTTATAAAAGGAGATATTATTATGTTGTTTGCACCGAAAGAAAAAGGACAAGGTCTTGTAGAATACGCATTAATTCTCGTTCTCGTCGCTATTGTCGTTATTGTCGTTCTGTCCCTGCTTGGGCCAGCAATTGGCGACATCTTCAGCAATATATTGGATAGTATGAGCGGATACTAATATTCTAAAGATAATTCAAGCTTTTTGAAATTAAGTATTCTGACCAAAAATCCAAATCAAAAAAAACGTCCCATGATTTGGGACGTTTTTTTTCGTTCTTATTCTTTAATTTTGTAATACAATAAATATCATCATTTAGCAAATCACTCTTTCACGCTACTACAATTTACTTAAAATTATTTTTTTCTCCTTCAGGAGGCTTCTTATGGCAACAGGAAAAAAGAAAAAAACCGGCAGAACATTAATACTTCTGGCATTAGTAATTATTGGTGGCCTTGGGGTCGGGTTTCTCTTCCTTAGAGGACAACTTCTACCCGGCAACACCGCAAATGAGTCAGAAGACCTACAAGAAGCTGGCATCATAGTTTCTGAAAACATGGTCGACATCTATGTGCTTCAGCAGCCTATAGCACGCGGGCAGGTTGTTGAAGAAAGACACCTTCTCGAAGTTGCTTACCCAAGAGAAAAGTTGATCGAAGGACTATTTATCACAAACCCAGCTGATGCAATCGGAAAACGCGCAATGTATAATCTGGATGCTGGAATTCCACTTACTTTGAACACTCTTAGTGATAGCACTGAAGGATCATTTGCATCCTTTGAAATTCCTCGGGGTTATGTTGCAGTTACTATCCCGATTGATGATGAGAAAGGCATCTCTGCTGTAGCCTACACGCTGCGCCCAGGTGACCACGTCAATGTCATTGGCTCAATGCTTTTTGTTGATGTCGATGAAGAATGGCAAAGCCAATTGCCTAATGTTGTATCCCCTGTGTCCTCGCCTGCTGGTTCCCTTCAGGAACAAGAAGAGGGAGAAGAGTATGGAAGTGGTGCTCTTCCAACCTACTTAGTTCCCTTGACAATGCAGGTAAATCCAACTTCTGGGCTTCCTTATCTTGGGAGAACTGAAGTAATTGACCAGTTGACATCTATTGATGATGCTCCGATTCAGGCATATCTTACTCCCGCTGAAGCACAACGTCCTCGTTTGGTTAGCCAGACTTTAATTCAGGATGCTATCGTACTTTGGATTGGAGAATATCCAATTGAAGATTCACAAGCACCTTTGGCAGAGGAAGAAATCAACGAATTTGATACCCAGGTTACTGTTGAAGAAGAAATTCCGGAAATTGAGAGACCAGAAGTTATCACATTGATTGTTTCTCCTCAGGACGCTGTTGCACTGAACTACATGATCCTTTCTGATGCAACACTCAGCCTTGCATTGCGCAGCGCCGGTGATGATGAACGCATTAATACTGAAAGTGTAACGCTACAATTCATCATGCAGCAATACAATATATCACTGCCTTCACCCCTGCCCTATGCGACTGAACCCCGCATTGAAAACCTGGATATCTATGACGCAGTACCGATCTATGTCACACCTTAACCTAATTGCGGCTAACACTGAAACGATAAAGAAATTAACTTACAGGATTTAATTAATGGCAGAAAATTCGATCAAGATTCTCATCGTTGATGATATCCCAGAAACTGTTGACAGCGTAAAACGCATGCTTAGTTTTGACGAAAACCTTGTTGTCATTGGGTATGCCAATGATGGACGCAGTGCTTTATCACAGGTACGGAAACTTGATCCCGATGTTGTTTTAATGGACATTAACATGCCTGATATGGATGGCATCACCGCAACACAACACATCCGTCAACGCTACCCATACACCCAGGTTGTTATCCTGTCTGTTCAAAATGATCTGAGCTATATGCGCCGCGCCATGCGTGCCGGCGCACATGATTTTCTACCAAAGCCTCCTATGATGGATGATCTTCTCAGCGTAGTCAACCGTGCTGGAGAAATTGCAATCGAACAGCGCAGCATGGCAAATTCAGCAATGAATATGGGTACAAGCACCTCCTCTTCTGGAGTTATTCCAAGAATGTCCATACTTAATGGTAAAGTGATCACTATCTACAGTCCAAAAGGAGGTGCTGGTTGCACAACCGTAACTACAAACCTCGGTATCGCTCTACGCTCAAAAAAGAATAAAGTATTGTTGGTTGATGGGAACTCGCAGTATGGTGAATTGCCGGTTTTCATGAGTCTACAACCCCGCTTCAATATTTTAGATTTACTCCCACGCATTGAAGAAATGAATGCAGAAGAAATCAGCACCACTGTCTCAACCCATGAGCCTACCGGGATTGATATTTTACCAGCGCCACCCAGATTAGAAATGGCTGACCAAGTTGATGCTGAGCAGTTCGGCCAAATGATTGAAACCTTACGACGCCATTACAATTATATTCTTATTGATACCCCCAGCTATCTCAATGACATTGCACTTTCAGCCATTGAAAAGGCTGACATCACTCTATTACTGTCTACACCTGAAATCCCAGCCTTGAAAAACATAAATTCATTTTTAACTCTTTACAACCAGCTTGGATTTGACCCGGAAAAAATATTATTTATCTTGAATTTTTATGATCGCCGCAGCGGAATTTCACCTGAGCGCATCAGCGAAAGCCTTCATCAAGAAATCGTCTTAGCCCTGCCACTCGACGAAAAATACGAACTTCGTGAGGCTGTAAAACGCGGTGTACCCTTGATGATGCAATCGCGATCACATATCTTTAGCAAGAATATATTCTTGATATCTAACAAAATTCAAGAAAAAATCTCGCAGTTTGAAGAAATTGATTAATTAATAATCATTCCCTAAGGAGAATGGAAAATGTCGATCCTGAAAAGATTACAGGGAGATGACTTAAAAACAAGAAAAGGCGAAACACCCAATACTAAATTTTCTCGCCCGGTGTCCCGTGCTTCGTCCTTTAAAGGCACACAACCTGCTTATCAAGATTTGAAACGACGCGTTCAAAACAAATTGATTGCAACTCTTGACCCTCAAATGGACATCACAAAAACCAAAGAAGTGAGATCGACTATTCAGGAACTGTTTAACCAACTATTAAGCGAAGAAAACATCGTTCTATCAAAGCCAGAACGTGTGCGCATGTTTGATCAAATCGTTGCAGAAATTCTTGGCTTTGGCCCTTTACAACCCCTGTTAGAAGATAACTCCATCACAGAAGTCATGGTAAACGGCCCAAAACATATCTATGTGGAACGCAATGGCAAGTTATTCCGCGTAAAAGTTGCTTTTGAAAACAACGATCATGTAAACCGAATCATTGAGCGCATTGTAGCACCTTTAGGCCGCCGTATTGATGAATCACAGCCCTATGTAGATGCCCGTTTACCTGATGGTTCTCGTGTTAATGCCGTCATTCCCCCTATCTCGCTGGTTGGCCCGGTACTTACCATCCGTAAATTCTCAAAAATACCCATTTCGGTTGACCAAATCATTGAATGGGGTACTATTACTAAGCAAGCTGTTGAATTCCTGAAGGCTTGCGTAAAAGCAAAAATGAATATAGTCATCTCTGGTGGAACAGGCTCTGGTAAAACCACTTTGCTCAATATTGTGTCCGGTTTCATCCCAAACGATGAACGTATCGTTACTATTGAAAATGCAGCAGAACTTCAACTTCGTCAGGAACATGTAGTTATTCTGGAATCAAGACCCCCAAATATTGAGGGGAAAGGTGCTGTCACCATTCGTGACCTCGTAATCAACTCTCTGCGTATGCGTCCTGACCGCATCATCGTCGGCGAGATACGTGGGGGCGAATCCATTGATATGCTTCAAGCAATGAACACCGGCCATGATGGCTCCCTGACCACCGCTCACTCAAACAGTCCCCGCGATACACTCTCACGTCTAGAGACAATGGCTCTCATGGCTGGCATGGATTTGCCCGTGCGTGTAATCCGTGAACAGGTCGCTTCAGCAGTCGATGTAATTGTCCATCAGTCCCGCATGCGCGACGGTACACGAAAAATTGTCAATATTACCGAAGTTGCAGGTATGGAGGGAGACATAATCACACTGACAGACATTTTTGCTTTTGAACAGAGCGGTTATGATAAGGAGAAAGTATTGGGCGTTCTCCGTCCAACCGGTTTGCGACCCAAATTTATGGATCGTATTGAAGCTTCAGGCATCCATCTATCTCCACAAATTTTTGGAATTGGCGCCAGCCAGCGCAGAAGATAAGAAAATTCGGTAACCTTTGAACAGGATTGTTTTATGAACCCACTTACAATTATTTTTGTCATCGCTTTAGGATTATCCTTTCTCATGCTTCTGGTTGGTATCCTGGTTTCCATTAAAACCAATCGGGATATGGCTAATGAACGATTGGAACAAATTCTGAGTGAAAAGGATTATGATGATGATCTTTCTGAAAGTGATCTGGTTTTAGATGAAGTAAACACCCCTCTGGTTGACTGGCTTGACAAAAATATTGAAGGTACTTCTTGGGCTGAAAAAACTGCAAAAAAATTGGCCCGGGCCGATCTGGCAATGAAGCCAGGCGAATATTTCGCCATTAATTTCATTGCAATCGTTTTTTTCGCGGCCTTCTTCTGGTTTGTTGGTGGTCAATCCATCATCGGTGGGCTCATTGGTATGATAGTTGGTTTCATACTGCCCGGATTTTATGTTAAGAGAGCTCAGAAAAAGCGACTTGAGAAATTTAATGACCAGCTCCCTGATATGCTTAGTTTCATGGTAAACGGCCTTCGTGCCGGCTATTCCACCATGCAAGCGATGGAGGCTGTTAGTCGTGAAATGCCTGCCCCAATCAACGATGAATTTCATCGGGTTGTTCAGGAAATGCAATTAGGCCTCTCCATGGAAGCGGCTCTTGGTAACTTGTTACGCCGCATTCCCAGCGATGATCTTGACCTGGTTATTACAGCCATCAATGTTCAGCGAGAAGTGGGTGGTAACCTTGCAGAAATGTTAGATATTATTTCATACACTATCAGGGAACGTATCCGTATCAAAGGTGAAATTAAAACCCTCACTACACAGACCATGTATTCTGGTCAATTTCTTTCTCTTCTTCCCGTTATTGTTCTTGCCATACTCTTCTTGTTGAACCGCGAATATATGATGCAATTCTTCCTTCCAGAAAACAACATGCCGGCAAACCCAATTCCTTGTGGATATTGCACACTTATCCTCGCTGCAGTTTTAATTATTATCGGGTATTTCACCATGCGCAAGCTGTCTGATATTGAGGTATAGTTAGTCTTAATGTTTATCAACAAAAGGTATTAATTATGAGCTCAAATCTAATAATTGGTTTTATCATTCTTCTTGTACTGATAATTGCTGGTGCTGTCAGTCTTTTCATCATTGCTAAAAGAAATCCACACGGTCGCAATGACAACCTCATGCAGCAACGTCTTGAAGAATTTGTCGAGAGTGGAGAAGAGGTTACCCTCGAAGAAATTGAAATGTCACAGCCTTTCCGAGATCGTGTATTAATACCAATCGCATCTCGTTTAGGTGAATTTACCCTGCGTTTCACACCGCAAAATGTGTTTGAAGGCACAAAGCTAAAAATCGAACATGCTGGTCTGGCCAGCACCATAGATCCAACTGTGTTTTTGGCAGCCAAATTCATCCTTGCGGTAGTCATAGGTGGCCTTTTTATCTTTATCTTCGCTATTGGCGCCATGTCCATGTCGGCATTTATCAAATTCCTCCTCATCATCATCGGAGTATTAGCGGGCTTTTTTGTCCCCGATCTACTCCTTCAGAGTAAAATCAACACCAGGCAGAAGAACATTGTTCGAGCCCTGCCAGATGCCCTTGATTTAATAACGATTTGTGTTGAAGCAGGCCTAGGATTTGATTCAGCTATGGCGAAAGTATCGGAAAAATGGGAAACAGAGCTCTCTCTTGAATTTGCCCGTGTAAACCGCGAAATTCAACTTGGCAAAACTCGTCGAGAAGCACTGCGAAATATGTCAGATCGATTAGGTGTATCAGAATTAACCAGCTTCATAGCAGCCATCATACAAACAGAACAGTTGGGGGTTAGTCTGGCAAAAGTTCTGCGCATTCAATCAGATCAGATGCGTATTAGACGAAAACAGCTTGCAGAACAAGAGGCTCATAAAGCACCATTGAAAATGCTGATCCCAATGGCTTTACTTATCCTCCCCGCACTAGTCATTGTTCTTCTTGCTCCAGCAGGTTTTCAGATGATGAACTCTGCACTAGCATCAATGTTTTAATCAAATCATAGTCATGTGATCATACATTGAAGGGTTTTTGGTGATGCTCCTTTCATCTCTATCTTCCCATTTTTGTAAAATTTTCTGGATTCCACCTACGTTTTTTACTTTGCAATCAAAATCGTTTAAGATACAATAAAAAGAAAGCGTATGCACATTAGTTCATTAAATACCACAATTATCAAACATTTATACCTTCTCGAATGGAACGCACTAGATTGGCTTTTCCCCCCTGAGTGTGTTAAATGTGGTGAGCCTGGCACAAACTGGTGTGATAGTTGCCAAAAGAAAATCGAAATCATACAAAAAGTAGTTTGTCCAATTTGTGGTATCCCCAGTAAGACAAACGCAGTCTGTCCTCAATGCAAACAACATCCACCAACTCTGGATTGGCTGCGCTCCTGGGCCATTTATAACGAAACTTTAAAAACATTCATCCATGCCCTGAAATACAAAAACAACCGTCGCCTGGCTACAACCTTCGCCAACGCAATCGCTGAAATCTATAAAAATAATCCATACCCCGTCGACTTTATTACAGTTGTACCACTTTCAAAAAAAAGAACCCGGCAACGTGGTTATAATCAGGTGGCATTGATCGCAAAAGCCCTGCAACCGCAAATCAACCTTAAATTTCACCCTGAAGCTATTTGCAGAATTCGAAATACTGAAACCCAGGTTGGGAAAAATTTTCATGAGCGTGCCATCAATGTTATTGGTGCATTCCGGGCCAACCCAATGCTGGTTCAAGATAAAAGCATCCTCATTTTGGATGATGTTTATACAACAGGAGCAACCCTTAACGCGTGTACTAACGCTCTTAAAAATGCGGGGGCTAGCCGTATCATTGGCATCACCGCAGCCAGAGCTGGACTCTATCAACATCAGTCCGAATCTGCTCCAGTAAATCACTTTTAGGAGGCGTTTATTTTATTCATCATATTTCAACATCATTTGAACAGGAGCGAAAAATGGAACAAAATATGGAACCCATCACAACAATTTATACAAGAAATTTGCAGCTCTCAGAACGGATTGAAGAATATGTTAATAAAAAAACAAAAAAATTCGTTCGTCATCTGCCATCACTTGACGAGGTCCGCGTTGACTTGAGCCATAATAAAACAGCCAGAGATGCGAATGATCGATATGTTGCTCAAGTTACGATTCGAGGTAAAAAAATGCTGCTCCGCGCTGAAGAACGCGCTGATGATCTTCACGCGGCTTTCGATAAAACTGTTGAAATCATGGACCGACAAATTCGAAAATATAAAGGAAAGAAATACCACAAGAACCGGGGACAAAGCCCTCTCCCCGATGAATTTATTGATTTGAACATTGATGAAGGCTTCTTAGAACAAGAACCTGAAATCGTCCGCAGGAAAGAATTCACTGTCTATCCAATGAATGAGGGAGAAGCCATCGAACAGATGGAACTTCTCGGTCATGAAAACTTTTTCATCTTCTATAATGCAAATACAAGCAACATCAACGTCCTTTATAAAAGGCGTGATGGGAAATTTGGCTTAATTGAGCCAGAAATTGGATAATTTTTCCCTACAAAGATATTAGAAAAATCCCTCTGGTCAAAAAACCAGAGGGATTTTTTCTGCTGCATCATTAACAATCACAATACACATAAATAATATTCTAAAGAACACCTTGATTTTAAAGATCATCCCATAAACTGGTCACTTAAATTCAAACCAGAAAAGACATCGTCCAGAACTTCATTGTTCAATGTTTGGCGATAATTAAAATTTACGTTATAATAAATTTGTGTTTTCCTGAAACAAAAAGAGAAATCCTTTTGTTGTTTTTTTAAAATCCAGTAAACACAACCATGAAAATTGCCCGTACAAATTTGTGCATGATAAAAATTGAATCTTGAATATCAAATAATATTGGGGATAGAAAAAATCTAGACTGATGAGTTTGATAATTCTTGAGAAATAAAATAAAGTTAGTGAGGATTAAAAATGATTGATGTAAATGCACTTCGTAAAGGTGTAACCTTTGAATATGATAACTCGCTCTGGAAGGTTTTAGAATATAGCCACAACAAACCAGGACGTGGAAAAGCAACCATCCGTATAAAAACTAGAAATATGCTTACGGGTGCAAATCTGGAGATGACCTTCAACTCTGGAGAACGTGTTCAGGATGTCCGACTGGAATATCGCAGTCTGCAATATCTCTATAACGACGGCAGTTTCTATTATTTCATGGATACTAAAACCTTTGAACAAATACCGGTTGCCCCTGAAGTGGTGGAATCTGCGATAGATTTCCTCAAAGAAAACACGGAAGCTAAATTAACATTTTATAACGGCACCATCATTGACATCGAATTACCTCAGACCGTTGATCTCGAAGTGACTTCGTCTGAAGTCTCTGTTCGTGGTGACACCGCCACCGGCCTCACTAAGAAAGTGACCATTGAAACCGGATACAAGGTTGCGGTGCCCAGTTTTATTAAACAGGGAGATAAAATCCGTATTAACACCACCACGGGGGAATACCAGACCCGTGTAAAAGAATAGTCACTCAAGTTCGGATGTTATAGATCATTTAATATGAAACTCGGTACAACTGGGCTGAGTTTCATTCAATAAAAATACAAATCAGTTTTTCTCTTTCAAATCAAGGAATAGTAATGAAAACACCCGCAGGAAAAGAATGTAGCTATTTCTATGGAAATTATTTTCGTGGAGCCCACCAGGAAGAATGCCGTTTGATTGGTCGACAGAACCCGCCACTGGGCTGGACACCTGACTTATGTAATAAATGCCCTGTTCCCGAAATTCAAAGAGCCAATGATTGTTCTAATATGAGCCTGACTGCAGAGGTAAAACGGGGGTTTTTAGGGCTAAGTCGCAAAGTAGTTGTACAGGCGTATTGCAAGAAGGTGCATGATTTTGTTGAAAACCCCATCATAGGCTGTGGGCACTGCCATGATTTACCTGCCGAATTTGAAAATTTGAAATAAAAATTAAAAATAATAACGCAATATTGTAAGAATCTCATAAAATGCAGGCTCATAATCCGCTTTCTGCTGGATTATCATTCTTTGGATTGGTATAATTTAATCATTAACAACATAAATATTCCTATTGTTTGTAATTTCTCAATAGGATCAAATCCTTATTCATTCGACCTAATTTCGACAAGAGGGAATCCCGATTGTTTCGAAACAGGCTCGGGAGGCAACAGTGAATTCGAGAAGAAATTCTTATTTTATCTATCTTTTACTCTTCATTGCCATTATAGCGATGATTGTTTACAACTTCTCTGCACAATCTGCAAATGCGGGGGTAATTAACATCAATCAAGTGGCAATGGACTTGAAAAACCATGAGATAGAAAGCATTACCATAGACGAAAACAATTTACGGGTCTATTATAAAAATGATTCCCGGCCTGCTGAATCAACCAAAGATCCGACCACCCCATTGGTTGATCAATTAATTCAGCTTGGTGTCAGCTCAGAAGATCTATCCCCTGAACATGTTGATATTGAAATTAAACCCCCCAGTGCGTGGGTAGGCATATTAACAATTCTCGGTTATATTATCCCATTCCTGATTTTGGGTGCCGCTTTTCTCTTCATTTTCAGACAGGCCCAGGGTGGCAATAACGCAGCCATGTCCTTCGGAAAATCTCGCGCTCGGATGTTTAACAGCGACCACCCTACTGTGACCTTCAAAGATGTTGCAGGTGTAGATGAAGCCAGAGAAGAATTAGAAGAAGTGGTTGAATTCCTGCGCGAACCGCAGAAATTTATCGCTCTGGGTGCTCGTATTCCTAAAGGTGTACTGTTAGTCGGTGCTCCCGGCACCGGCAAAACCCTGATGGCAAAAGCCGTTGCAGGTGAAGCAGGCGTTCCTTTCTTCTCGCTTTCAGGATCAGAATTCGTAGAAATGTTTGTTGGTGTGGGCGCAAGCCGCGTGCGTGATTTGTTTGAACAGGCCCGTCGGCATTCTCCCTGTATCGTTTTTGTTGATGAACTTGATGCTGTTGGCCGCCAGCGTGGTGCTGGACTGGGCGGCAGTAATGATGAACGCGAACAAACCCTCAACCAGATTCTGGTTGAGATGGATGGCTTTGAAACCGACACGAACATCATTCTTATGGCCGCAACCAACCGCCCCGATATCCTCGATCCCGCATTGATGCGTCCTGGTCGTTTTGACCGCCGTGTGGTGCTGGACCGCCCCGACTTGAAAGGGCGCGAAGACATCCTCAATGTACATATAAAAGGGAAACCCATCGGCAGTAATGTTAAGTTGAAGACTATCGCAGGTTCTACCCCTGGTTTTGTGGGTGCAGATATCGAAAACCTGGTCAATGAGGCTGCGATTCTGGCTGCCCGCCGCAACAAACGCGTGATCGAAATGGATGAATTCCAGGAAGCCATCGAACGTGTGATCGCAGGGCCGGAACGTAAATCACGTCTGATAAGTGATGAAGAGAAACGCATCATCGCTTATCACGAGGCAGGTCATGCTATCGTTATGCATGTGATTCCAGAAGCCGATCCGGTTCACAAGATTACCGTCGTCGCGCGCGGCATGGCCGCCGGCTACACGATCAGCATCCCGATTGAAGAGCGCCGATTAACCTCACGCAAGAAACTGCAAGCCGAAATGGCTGGCTTATTGGGCGGACGCGCCGCAGAAAACCTCGTCTTTGATGACATCACAGCGGGTGCTTCCAACGATATTGAACGTGTCACCCAAATTGCACGTCAAATGGTCACTCGTTTTGGTATGAGTGATGATTTGGGACCCCGTGTTTACGGTCAAAAACAAGAAATGATCTTCCTCGGTCGCGAAATCTCAGAACAACGTGACTATTCGGAACTGGTAGCGCAAAAAATCGATGATGAGGTTGCGAAGATGGTTGAGAACGCCTACCAAACGGCTCAAGCAATCCTGGAGCAGTATCGTTTTCAATTAGATGCTGTTGCTAAGGCGTTGATTAAAAAAGAAACCCTCACCGCCAAGGAATTCAACAAAATTTTCCCGGCACCTGTTGAAAAGCTCAGCGGAACACCTCGTTTAAGCACAAGCTAAATAATATAACACAATAACTTTTTCAGACAAAAATAAACCCCTGACAGGGGTTTATTTTTTTTAATGCATACTGGTGCTTTGCTAAATAGTTGAACCAAACCTTTGATGCTCTATCTAATTACCTTCCTTTTCTGGCAGAAGCCACTTACCTCTTTCTAAAATAACATCAATAATCTGATTTGATGCATCCGATTCCCGAACATCAAACCAATGGATATTCGGATCTGTTTCTTTAAACCAGTTGGCCTGCCGCCGAACAAATTGATGCGTGATCTTTCGCATTTGGGCTTTCGCATCCTCCAGTGTCATCTCACCATGCAGGAAAGCGGCAGTTTCACGATAGCCGATACTGGCCATACTGGGAAGCGTAGGGGAATAGCCTGCGTCTAATAAGGCCTGTACTTCCTCGCAAAAGCCTTCTTTAAACATTCTCTCAATTCGTTCATCCACACGCTGAAAAATTTCTTCACGCGGCCGCCATAATCCGATCAACAGCATCGGATAACGCTGTTTCCCCTTACGCCGTTGAGTCGAAAACCTTATCCCAGATCGAAAAATAACTTCCAGCGCGCGTACTGTGCGGCGCATGTTCTGCCACTCAATATTTTTCGCCGCAATTTCGTCAACCAGACTCAATTTCTGATGCAGTGACTCTGCACCGATTTCTTTTCCCCACCTATTCAACACATCGCGCAATTTACCGTCTGGCGCCTGTGAAGGCAAATCCCACCCATAAATCAAAGCATGAACATATTGTCCGGTGCCGCCAACCAGCAAAGGAACTTTGTTTCGCGCATGAATCGCATCAATCGCGGCAAAGGCAGCTCGTTGAAAGAGCGCAAGGCTCCATGTCTCATCCGGATCAACCACATCAATCAAATGATGTTTCACCTTCTGCATCTCTTCAATGGTTGGTTTTGCCGTGCCAATATCCATTCCGCGATAGAATAAACGCGAATCAGAAGAGATGATTTCTCCATTCAAACGCTGGGCGAGTTCAATAGAAAGCGCAGTTTTTCCTACAGCCGTTGGCCCCAACAAAACAATCAAGGGTTGTTTGATTTCATTCAAGCGCATTTTTATACCACATTAATTCTTCAGCTTCTTTATCTTTTGGCTGCCCTATAATGGAAACAACATCAACCCGCCAATCTTCAGTAAAGGAATTTTCCATTAAATAATTTTCAGCAGAAGCTACAATATGCTCCTGCTTCGCAGCATCAACCGCTTCCTCCGGCTGGCCATATTTTGAAGAACTGCGGGTTTTCACCTCAACAAAAACAATCGTCTCACCATCTTTAGCAATCAGGTCAATCTCACCATACTCACACCGATAATTCCGTTTCAGAATTTCTATCCCCTGGCTGATTAAATACGAAGCGGCTTTCATTTCCCCCCATTTTCCCAATGCTTGCCGCCAATTCTTCACCATTTGATGCAGTCGAAAAATCAGTCTTGCTCTAATGGGAATAACTGGTCAAGAAAATATTCCCATTCTTTGCACCACCAACTCCAATTGTGGTCAACATCATATCCCCAAAAGTCAAGCCAGCTGCGCACATTCTTCTTGCGAAGCAGCATCTGTAATTCCATCGCATCCTCGATCATCTCGTCTTCCCATTGGCCATGACCAACACAAATTATGATCTGACTTTCTCTATATTTTTCCAGATACCACTCATCCGTCAAATTCTTCAAATAATGCATCGGGGAATTAAAATATACTGTTTCATCCAAATAATCACCAATGTATTGCTCCAGGTGCATCTTTCCGCTGAAAGAGATCACCATATCAAAGATGTCTGGGAAGCGAAAAAGGAAATTACTGGCGTGATACCCCCCTAAACTGATCCCCATGGACATTAATTTTTCATCTTCAGGTAAACTGGATTCTTCGCGAATGAAAGGCACCATTTCATTAATCACATACCGCACATAATTATCATAACGAACAGCCCGCTCTTTTGGTTTAATTTCTTGATTCAACCACGATTGACAATCATAGCTATCCACGGCATAAAGTTGAATTTTCTCCTTTTCCAGATACTCTTTCGCAACTTTAATAATGCCAAAATTTTCCATATCATAATACCGCCCGCACTCTGTGGGAAACATGATGACCGCCTTCCCGCCTGTGCCATATTTCCGAATTTTTAATTCTTCGTCAATATACTTGCTTTTCCATCCGAATTCTTTTGATTCCATTCTGCACTCCCTTCAATCTCTATGGTGGATAAAAGAAACATGCCTCCTCATCGGAAGAAATCACCAGTCTCCTTAAGAGGTCTGATAAGGTTTCATTTTAATTTTAACAGAAAATAAGAAAAAACCCACCCACAATTACCTTGCGTATCACCACTTTTTGGATACAATTACGGAATGAATAAAAATAACCAACTCCCGCAATGGGCGCCCAGAGTAAAAAAGACCTGGATTCGCCAGTTATATAAACTGGATGCGGCCGGCCTCCATGATGAAGATTTTATGGACAAGGTCGCTTATGCGCTTCTCGCACGTTGTGAGGATTTCTTAATCGCCATGGATGCCAGAAATGATAAGGTGCATTGTCCAGTTTGTTCTTCTATCGTAATACGAAAAAACCATCGCAGCAAAGAAGAAATCATGCAATGTTCCTGTGGCTGGTCTCTAAGTTGGGGTGATTACTTTAAATCCATTCAACATAAACAATTATGGGGAGCCGAACCAGTTCAAGATCTTTTTTGCGAGTTCATTCAAGAATATCCCAAAGCCAGAAAATCAACTGAAAAAATGTTTCAAATTGACCGGTTGATTCACGGTTTTCATTATTTTCTCTCTCAAAATGACCATCCCTTACGACCTGTTGCCATTAACCTTCTGGACGGCAAGGTCAGTGATATCATCACTTTTCTAGATAATTTAAACTATAGTAACCTGAGCACTCCTGGATTAGGCGACCAGTACCAGGATTGGTATCAGAAAAGCCAACATGCCCGTTCCTGGCACATTTGGGACGGAAAAACCCACGCTGAATCAATAACCGATAAAGAACAGGAAAACTGAGTTTCTGCCTCTCATCTTGAAACGCCTTCCCTCGCTTAGGAATTTGACTTTTCTTTAAGTTAAAAAGGTTGCCGTTAGAAACGGCAACCTTTTTAACTTTCTTATCGCTAGTTTTATTATTCGATACGGACTTCACCACCAGCTTCGCTGCTGCGATAAATGCCATCCAAAATCTGCATCACCTGCAAAGACTGCTCAGCTGGCACGGGCGAAGGAGCGCCCTCAGTGATTGCTTTCGCAAATTCCATACATTCTAAAGAATGTGGTTTCTCAGTGTCAGCCACCAGTTCCAGATCAATATTATACAATTGCTTGGTGTTGTAATTGGACTTGACCAATTTTGCCTCAGGCCATTCAAGACCGCCATCTTCACCATACAACCAGATCTTACGACCACCATCTGGAGCATCATGGTTTAAAATCCATGAGGTTTCCACAATCATTGTGGCACCATTTTCAAACCGTACAAAACCAGCGGCGAAATCTTCAACGTCATGTTCTTCGGGAACTGCTCCCCTGCCCCATGCGGTAAACATGCCGGGTTTTTCAGACATTTGAGAGCTTGCAATACCACTCACTGCGACAGGTTTCGGATTACCCATCAGCCACAAAGCAAGATCAAGCACATGCACACCGATATCAATGCAGGGTCCACCACCAGAATACTTCTTGGCCCAAAAGCTGGGCCTTGTGGGATAACCGGCACGACGCAGCCACCAGGCACGTCCATGATACACATGACCCAACGCTCCATCATCAATCTCACGCTTTAACGCTTGTGAAGTGCCATGAAAACGCATATGCTGGGCCGTCATCAGGTATTTTCCTGATTCATCACGCGCCGCAATCATTGACTTCACCTCCTCAGGAGTTGGAGCCAATGGTTTTTCACAGATCACATGTTTCCCCGCCTTTAGTGCGGCAATCGATAATGGTGCGTGATACGCACTCGGTGTACACACATCGATGATGTCAATATCAGGATCATTGAATAAATCATCAACTTTGGAATAAAGTTGTGTAACATCATTTTCTTTCCCCCATTTTTGCAAAATTTCTTCACTTACATCACTACCGGCGATCACTTCAGCCAGTTCTGACTTCGCCCAGCCAGGCATATGAATGCGTGCGATACCACCAACACCAACCACACCAACTTTTAATACTTTCGCCATTTTCTAAGATTCCTTTCTCGATGATAGATTCCCTCAATAAGATTGAGAAAACATTATTGGATTAATTCAATTCTACTCTTATTTTAAAATGGCAAAAGGGTTGATAATAGAAAATTTTCATTTTAAGAACAATATCAATAATTTACTGTCATTTGTCCATATTTGAAGGATAAACTATGGAATTTGATCAACCTGTAATGAACAATTTCTCTCGTGGAACAAAGATACCGAGGGGACCATTCGGGTCAATCGTGTCAATCAATATCTCATAAGGCACAAGCACTTGTGGAGAACCTTCCACATAGGACAGAATTTGATATTCTTCGATCGTAACCAGCAATCCATTCGCTGTCACATTCCACAAGGGGTCATCCTCAAGAAGAGTGTTCAATCCGCTAATGTCAACATCATCCTCGTAGCGCTCGTTTAATTCCTGAAAAATATATTGAGAAATAATGATTTGATACGGGCTACCCTCGATGAATAAATCAGGCATTTCTAAAAATTGACTGCGCCCGATATCATAATTCACTACAGAGTGCTTCCGCCCCGAGTGTGCCGCTCCAGCATAATAGATATCTTCAACCAGAAGAAGACTGATAAATTGCGGGTCATTTCGATACATCGTATAGGATAAAGTGTAGGTTGATTTTCCAAGTTCTTTTGAGGCTTCGTCTAATTCGTGTACGGTGGTGCGAAAAGAGCCTAATTGGGCAATCATCAACTGTTCAATCATATGGTTGAACAGGTCACCCGCTTCACCTGCCTGACTCATCTCAGGATGTTCTAAATAGATTGAATAGCCTTCTTCTTCATTATCTTCTCTTCGGATCACTCGCGACAATATTGGATCAAAGGATTCTGTTTCTTCAGATGTGGGCGAATCCAAAGCTGGGGGTGTCACCTGAGCTTTGGAAGAAACCAATATCCGAGCAATAGTCAAAGGAACAGTATAATTGCACGCCGTCAATAGAAGGGAAAGCAATGCAAGAAACGCCCAACCTTTACTCCGCGTCATACCCTATCCATTCTCCGTTTTAGATGAAGAACACACCACACAATTTTCATTGCGCGGTACTTGAATTTGCTCAAACACACCATTTAGTGCATCAAAAACCAATAGTCTTCCTATTAAGGCCTTTCCAAGACCGGTAATAAGTTTGATCGCTTCAACCGCCTGCAAAGAGCCGATCACCCCGGGTAATACGCCAAACACACCAATTACCTCGCCTTCATCTTCAGGGTTTTCCTTGAACAAACAACGGTAACAGGGTCCACCAAGATGCGGCGCAAAAACACTGATCTGCCCGTCAAATTGGTATACGGCTCCATAGACCATTGGTTTTTGCAGTGCAACACATGTGCGGTTGATAAGATAACGTGTTGAATAATTATCGCTGGCATCTACCACAATATCATAAAATGAAATAATCTCATGCGCATTATTTTCTGTAAGGCGAATGGCGTGAGTTTCGACCGTAATCAATGAATTCAACCCCAATAACCGATCCGCCGCCGATTTCACCTTTAGTTCACCTACGCTTGTTAAAGTGTGAATAACCTGCCTCTGTAAATTCGAAACATCTACAAGATCATCATCCACCAGTCCAATCCTGCCCACCCCAGCAGCAGCAAGGTATAAGGCGGCAGCTGAGCCCAGCCCACCCACGCCAATCACCAGCACTGAAGCCCTTTTCAGGCGAAGTTGCCCGATTTCTCCAAAATCAGGGAGTATCAGATGACGGTGATATCGATTTTTCTCTTCTGCCGATAAACCCATAGAACTCTCAATCCTATTCAGATATGAAAATCGTCAATTCTCTTCTCACATTTAATCATATCAGAAAGCGGAAAGATTTCACGTTATCTGAATGATAGCGAGCGGAAATAGACAAAAGCATTTCGTTGCAACAAACATTACTTCTTAGAAGAAAAACGGACTGCCCAATTCAGGGCCGTCCGTTATGCATCATAGATTAAGCTGTTCCAAACTGACGATCGCCGGCATCCCCCAAACCCGGTACGATGTAGCCAATTTCATTCAGATGGTCATCCAATGCCGCAAGATAAATTGGAACATCAGGATGGTCGGTTTGCAATCGCTTCACACCTTCCGGGGCGCCTATCAATCCGATGTAAGTAATCCGTCTTGCTCCCCATTTTTTGAGAATATCCACTGTTGCACTGGCAGACCCGCCCGTCGCCAACATCGGATCAAGAATCAAACACACAGAAACTGTGGGGGCCAGTGGCAGCTTATTGTAATATTGAACAGGCTTCAACGTCCGCTCATCACGGTAAAAACCAATATGCCACACTTCGGCAGACGGCATCAATTCCCAAACACCTTCCACCATACCCAAACCGGCTCGCAGTACCGGAATTAATCCGATCTTGTCCGTGAGTTCCTGCCCTTCCATTGTTACCATAGGCGTCCGCACTGTCACCGGACGAAGTCCCAAATCTTTTGTGGCTTCATAAGTTAGCAACGCAGAAATTTCCCTCACCAATTCCCGAAATTTCCGGGGTTCGGTATCCACGCTTCTCAGCTTGCTGATCTTATGCGCAATCAGAGGATGATCTGAAACATAAACATTTGACATAAAACTGCCCTCCATTTCTACTTTTCCAATTCTATCCTATTATAGCCGAATCGATTAAGAAGACAGGATGAAATGCAGGGCAAAATAAACTTTTTCCTGAGAGCACCAATCCAATTAATGAAATAATTTACCTGACAACGCCCAGATCAGCTCCCAATTAGGCAGCAATACATTAGCGCCTCCCGCTGTAATATAGGGAGTCGCCATATCCCGTCCCAAGGTTTCGGACACAAATTGCTCAGGAATCCCACGCATGAGCACCATCACCAATCGAGGCCACTGCCACACAGGAATATCGGTATCCACCAGACTCTGAGCAGTTCCCAGAATCAATGGAAATCGAATCCACGCTCCCGGTTCTCTCAAACGATCGATAACTGCTTTCAAGAAGACCTGCCCCTGCTTCATACGAAAGAAATCATCTGTTCCCGCACGGTCACGCACAAAAACCAATGCCTCCGTACCATCTAGTTTGTGGGTGCCAGCCTCTAATCCCCCCATTGCCTCATCCAGTTCTAACGTGATCCCTCCCATCGCGTCAATTAACCGGGGAAATTCTTCCAACTTCAACCGCACATAATGATCAATCGTGACTCCGAAATTAGCTTCAACCGTCTGGATTGCTGCTTGAGGTCCGCTACCCGGGTTATTTATTTCAGCAAAATAATGGGCGGTATTAATGCGATTCTCACCATAACCAGGAATGGTAACCCACAGGTCCCGTGGAATTGAGAGCATCGCTACCTCACCAGAGACCATCTTTAACTGACTGATGATGATTGTATCACTGCGCGAATACCAGGTATCCTCTTCCAGAGATCGATCAAGACCCAGTATCAGAATGGTAGAATTTTGAGGAAAGAAGAAGTAGATCACGCTAAACAATGCAATAAACAGTACCACAAAAGCAGTGAAAAACATCTTAAAGGGCGTTGCCCTGCGTGTCACCCGTTTACGACGATGTCGTTCTCTTAAGCTGTCAGAACGATGTGCTTTTCCCCCATCTTGAGATGATTCCAGAGCTTCATTCTGCCAGCCATCTAAAGACAGCTGCCGCTTTCTGCCAGCCTGTTTTGAACGCTGTGAATCTACAGGATGCGCCATTGAAAGATTGGGACGTGTTATTTCTAAATTTCTATGATCCTCCGTTGGCAGCTTTAGCCGCCGATAGGATGAATCCTTATTTTTTAGTTTTGCCATTGTTATTCCTCTTAATGTTAACGGTAGAGTCACTCATCTACCGAACACATACATAATGATAATTATTCATTGTGGTTGCAAATTTAGTTCCAGCAATCTGATCCTTTAAAACACCTGTGTTTGCCCGTGGAATCGAATCTCAACCGATGGAAAGTATATACCTTAATCAAATTTCCTATGCGTCCGCCTGATCAAGCAGTCAGGAAGATGGCTGCCAGTTTTCGATACCATACCCTGCTGAACGAAGTGCAAAAAGGGAAGGTTCTAATTGAGCAGATTTCACAAGCAGATAATCAGTATCATAAGTTGAAAGAGTGAAAATACTGATCCCATCATCCGCCAGAACCTTACTCAGTTCGGACAACACCCCCACCATTTCAAAGGCGAGAGTACCCGCGACACGAAACATCCGCCAATCATCCTCTATCACCGCACCCTCCGGGATAACATTACCAACCTGCATCACCAGAGATACCTCATCAGGTGTATGCGTAAGTGACCAGAACCCCTCCATAGGAAGCCAGATATTAGCAGCATGGATGTTGGCAGAAAAACGACAAACCAGATATTTTTCAGGGAACAACTGTAATGTTAATGGAGTCATGAACATTAGGATACCATAGAATCGGGAAAAGGCTTTTTGTCAAAGACTGATGTTTTTTTGGCCTAAACCAATCCCAACATCCTATCGGATTTTTCCCTTCTCTAAAGGGAAGAGTTGCGAGGGATAAATCCTTGCGGGGATAGGTTGATTATATCAAATCACTGACCAATTAATTCAAGGGCAAGAAAATACATCCGAGATACTCACCTGAAACCGAGTTTTCTATATTTCTATTTGGGTGCGATTACCTTAAGATCAGCGGTTTCAATTACTTGCAAGAAATTTTAAGTCATATCCTCCAACATCATTCTGGCTGCTTTGTGTCCCCATTCAACCGCAAAGTTTGTCCCGCGGTCCCATGGGTAAATGTGGCTCATTGAGACAAAATAAAGACCATCTAAACCACTTCGAATAGATGGAATTTTTTGAGAATGATTCACCTCTGGCACAGGCTGAGCGTAGTTGGTTTTACTTAACCAGCTCTCCTTAACCCAGTTCTCATGGAATTGTGGATTAATCCGTTTCAGGCTTGGAAGGAATCGCTCTAACAACTCCTCCTTCGTCAGATTGAAGTATTCATGTTCCACGTCGAGATAGTCCCCCATATAAAGGATATGATCACCACCAAAGGCCTCTTTAGGTACAAAATTGGTGTGTTCTACCGCCGCCAAAAAAGGAAATCCTGCACTTTTGGGCATATTAAACCAGTAATACCCATCCGTTGAAAGCTGGTGTCTGAGAGATAAAATCAGCACTACAGCTCCCATGTGTTTCAACCCCAATAGTTTACCAAGCGATTCCTTTGGGAGCTGCGGAGTCATCTTTGCAAACACATTTGGGGCCACTGTTGCTAATACCTGATCCACCTTAATCACTTCATCTTTTGAATGAATAGCAAAACCGCCATCAGGCTGCTTTTCAATCATTTCAACTGGTGAATTAAGACGGATTTCAATGCCCTGCTTCTTCAAAAACGCACCTAAATCATCACTGAAGGCCTGAAAACCGCCTTCGTAAGTGCCTAATTTTGTGGAACGGGCTTTGATGCGCGCCCAAAACCATGCCAGAGACACATCCTGTAAGAAAGGCCCAAACTTTCCCTCCAGCATTGGTTCAAATGAGACTTTATAAACACGCTTTCCATAGGCTTTTCGAAGCCATTCATCCGCATGATATTTTTCCAGCTTCTGCCACTTCGCCAGATAACGTAAATAAATCGTAACAAACCCAAAACGGGCCACATCAATTAAATTAAAGCCGGGAAAACGAAAAACCGCTATCGGACTGTCTAAAGGAAAGAACTTACCTTCATAATAGATCACTGTTTTTGGCTTCCGAAAACTAACTTTATCACTAAGGCCGGCTTCGCGAATGAGCTTCATCATCGCACCGTCCGAGGTAAACCAATGATGGTAATAGTTTTCTACAGACCAATCCCAATGAGATTCTTTGATACCGGTCATCAAACCACCAACACGGTCATTCGCTTCAAAGATCACCAAATCATGACCAGCTCGTTTTAAATAATAAGCTGCGCTCATACCACCGGGACCAGCGCCAATAATTGCAATCTTCATGCTTTACTCCTCCCTTTTATGTGGGTAACCCTGCAAAAAAGCAGCTTCCAGCAGAAGTGTGTCGCTCAATTTCTCGCACAGGTTTAACAGATGATTTTGCATGTCACAAATTTCCTGAACAATTAATGGTTCAAACCACTTGTCGTCTGTGAAAAAAAAGATGTTAGTGCGTTTTTTCTCAGTCATCTGCATCACTCCAAATGGTCTTAATCAAGCTCCTGACGTCCTGCTAACGCACGCAACAGTGTATTAGCATCTGTATATTCAAGATCACTGCCAACCGGCAGCCCGCGTGCAAGACGGGTGATACGTACATCAAATGGTAAAAGTTGCTGCTTAATGTATAAGGCAGTCGCATCGCCTTCCATGCTTGGGTTGGTTGCCAGAATGACTTCTTTGATCCTGTCATCATTCTGCACTCGATCCAATAATTCGCGAATGTTTAGTTGATCAGGACCGACCCCCTCAATCGGGGAAAGAACACCATCCAGAACATGATACCGTCCCAAAAATCCAGCAGTTCGTTCCAGAGCGAGTACATCCAACGGTTCTTCTACGACGTAGAGCACGTGATCG
>CAZQSG010000031.1:0-5808 GCA_964595925.1 uncultured Anaerolineaceae bacterium
AATCTGAAATTCCTCTTGACAAATGATTCACTCTCATGTAAAGTTGTATGCATTATGATGAATTTAGAACTTGTTCTCAACTCCCGAAAGCATAAGAAGGTTAAGCATTTCCTCCTGTAACAGGAAGGCTGCTTTTGCTTTGCTTTGGGTATATAAGAACAAACCCGAAAAAAACTGAACGAGACCTTCCTGCTACAGGAGGGTCTTTTGATTATTGGGTAAAGTACTATCTGTCTTCATAAATCAAGAAAACGCGGTTATCCCAACAAAATCTAAAATCAAATTCAAAAAAATAGCCAGAGACACAAAAATAAGTGTCACAGGAGCGTGAAATGTTGCTTATATTCAAACATCAACAGTTCTATAAGGCATAATTTTTTCAAACGGTTGTCCAACCACAATGTATTGCCCACCAATGGGCGCCCTCATAAGGGAAAAAGAAGAAAAATCATTATTGATAAGAAGAATTATAAAAGGTAAATATAAATGAATACTCGAACGATTACTATTATTGTGCTATTGATTCTCACCGCTCTGTTAATTGGAGCCTGCGGACAGCAAGATGCTCCCGTCTGTCTTGGCACCTCCGAAGATGCAATCATCGATCTTGAATGCCGCGAAATTACGTTTGCTGTTGAAAACGCTTACCTGCCTTTCAACTATATTGACGCTTCCACGAGTGAACCCGGAGGCTGGGATTATGTGACAATGGAAGAAATATGCACACGCCTGCACTGCACGCCCGTTTTTGAAGAAGCTGCATGGGACGGCATGATCCAGGCTGTTGCTGATGGACAGTTCGATATGGCTGGCGATGGAATTACGATCACTGAAGAACGCGACGAAATTGTTGATTTCTCAGATGGTTATCTGGATCTTCAACAACGATTGCTTGTCAGGCTTGGTGAAGACCGCTTCTCGACCATTGAAGAATTTGTTGCCAACCCTGAATGGCTCCTTGGCACACAGGTCAGTACCACCAATTACGAAACTGCCATCGAATATCTGCCCGAAGACCGTATCTCTGCTTTTGAACAATTTCCTTTCGCTGTGCAGGCGCTGATTGCTGGTGATGTTGATGCGGTCATGATCGACGCTGTTGCTGGTCTGGGGTATATGGGGGAAAACGCTGATCAGGTTGAGCTGATTGGAGCTGGAATCACCTCAGAAGAATTGGGTTTCTGCTTCCCAAATGGCAGCGATCTGGTTGAACCGATCAATGCAGCTCTGGCATCAATGAGGGCAGACGGCACTCTCAATAACATCAATGAACAGTTCTTTGGCCCTGACTTTGATGTTACCTACGACGATATTGAAGAATAATTTTCCGAAAGTGAACATTCAAAAAAAGGAATCAATCTCATCAGTACCGATTGATTTTTTCTCAGGAAACAGTTAGCCAACTGGTTTCCGAAATCCTCCCCAACGTGGTTGCCCGGTGGTTTGCTCACCGCCGGGCGCCAGGGGAGAGGCAACACCAGCTCATTTTACATTTTCGAATGAATAAAAAAACTTACTGGAGTTTTAACAATGGCAGCTTATGAAATTGAACAAACGGACATAATAAATTCTAATGCCCTTGAACAACTGAAAATTCAAAAATTCTCACTAAAAGAAATCAATTGGAGAGAATTTCCGTGGTGGTTTGTGGCACTTACTTTGGTTTCTGCTACAACTCTGATTATTGTCCTGACCAACTCAGCCTATCATGAAGCATTTCTCTTCATCATTGCTGGCCTTGGACTGACAGCCATCATTACTCTGGCGGCATTTACCATTGCTGTCATTCTGGGCCTGATTACCGGCTTGAGCCGTATCTCAGATGGAGTCTTTGTAAAAAACGCCGCCACCTTCTATGTAGAATTGGTACGCGGTGTACCCATGCTTGTTTTGATGTTCTTTATCGCCTTCGTGCTGGTGCCTGGATTCGTCAATGGAATCAACGGACTTGGCGGAGCCCTCAACAACGCTGGTCTTTCCGGTTTTGGCAACATTCTCAGCGCTCTCAGTATTCGCGATATTCCAATGACTGTGCGCGCCGTGATTGCCCTGTCCCTGACCTACGGTGCCTTTCTCGCGGAGGTTTTCCGCGCGGGTATCCAGAGCATCAGCCGGGGGCAGATGGAAGCCGCCCGCTCGCAGGGAATGAGCTATGGACAGGCGATGCGTTACGTGATTTTGCCTCAAGCTGTCCGCAATGTGCTTCCTGCTTTAGGGAATGATTTTATCTCAATGCTTAAAGATTCCTCTCTTGTTTCTGTGCTGGCTGTTCGTGATATTACTCAAGTGGCACGCCTCTATGCGGGTCACTCCTTTCGTTTTGCAGAGTCTTATACGTCGCTGGCAATCCTTTATCTGGTTATGACTATTTCGCTTTCTCTGATTATAAAAGTCATCGAAAGGCGCTACGCTAATTATGACCGATAATATTATTGAACTCCGCAACGTTTCCAAAAACTTTGAGGAGATTGAAGCTGTTAAAAATGTTTCCCTCGCGGTTGAACGCGGCAAAGTAGTCGTCATCATCGGTCCCAGCGGCTCTGGGAAATCTACTCTGCTGCGTTGTATCAATCGCCTTGAAGAGCCAACAGAAGGTGAGGTCTGGATTGATGGCGAACTCCTCGATGGTAGTGAACAACAGCTCAATGATATTCGTGCTGACATCGGGATGGTCTTTCAGCAATTCAATCTCTATCCTCACCTGACGGTGTTGGAGAACATCACCCTGGCACAAAAAATTGTGCGTAAACGGGAGAAAAAAGAAGCGCAGAAGATTGCCATGCAGCAGTTGGAACGCGTCGGGATCGCTGAAAAAGCGGACAATTACCCCATCCAGCTCTCTGGTGGTCAGCAGCAGCGAGTTGCCATTGCAAGGGCGCTGTCGATGAATCCCAAGATCATGCTTTTTGATGAACCCACCAGCGCCCTAGACCCGGAGATGATTAAAGAGGTGCTCGATGTGATGTTGATGCTGGCGGAAGAGGGCTCCACGATGGTGATTGTGACCCATGAGATGGGCTTTGCGCGCGCCGCCGCTGATGAGATTATCTTCATGGATTTCGGCAAAATTGTTGAGCATACCACCCCCGAGACTTTGTTCAACAATCCCAAACATGAGCGCACAAAATTGTTCTTATCGCAGATTCTAACAAAGTAAATTTTCAATCTATAAAAACGTTCACTGGAGAATTTTGCTTCACAAAATTCTCTCAAAACCAAAGACCCAAATCTTTGGTTCCTCCAGTAAAGTTTTCTTTTGTACTCAAAACAGGAACCGCCTTGAGCAAGCCGTTCCTGTTTTGACTTTAATCCAGCAAATTCTTCCGAATCGCCGTAATAGTTGAGCCGTTCATTCCCGCGGCCTGAATCAGGTAATTTTCTGTCGTGCCATATTCCTTGCGGATATAACGCAGAGCGGAGGCCATCCAATCGGGATTGGCAGCGTTAAAAATTGCCAGATCGCGCAGTGGAACACCGTAGCGCCGCATCTGTGGGCCGAGATCGCAGTTTAATTTTTCAGTGCGTTCTTCAAACGAATAGTTGCTGATCGAATAATCGGCAATGATCGTTTCATCCGGAACATTTAACAAACCGAGTAGCAGGGCGGCTGTTAAACCAGCGCGATCTTTGCCAGCGGTACAATGGAAAGCAACTGGCAGGTTTTCCTTCTCCGCGAAGCGGGTAAGAATCGCGGCAAAGTTTTTGGGGAAAGTTTTTAGCATATATGGATAGCTTTCTTCCATCATGGTTCCCATTTTACGGCGCTGGAAGAACAGAATCGGCCAGATTTCTTTCATCCAATCCTCGGTATTCACTGGTAAATGCAAGTGTTGGACAGCTGCGGGGAGGAGATCAGGATGTTTTTCACACTCCTCCGCATGCCGCAGGTCACACACCAAGCGCAGCCCCATCGCTGTCAGATAGGCCTGGTCACTGTCTGAGAGCTGATCGAGCGCGTCGGTACGAAATAACCTGCCCCAGCGCACCTGTTTTCCATCCCGAGTTTGATACCCGCCCAGGTCACGGAAATTGTGAGCATGCTCTAAAGGAACAAATCGTTCGGCAACGGTCAGTTTGGAATGGTCTGAGAAGATGAGCTCAAAATAAACGCGCTGCTTTCTGTCCACATCATGGATGAGGACTTCATGTTCAAAAATTTTGGTATACGTTACAGGTTGGTGAATATTTTCAGGATCAGTACCCATCTGGATTTCGGTTAAATCTGCCTGAACCTTCCACGAAATTTTAAAACTTCCGTCGGATAGAGGCTCCATTTTGACAGGCACCGTTGGCTCGATTGTCCATGCGGTTACGTCAAATGGGCGGACACCTATGCTGCCAATAAAATGAATTACTGCCCAAACGAGCAGTAAGAGGAGGAGTATTCCGCCGAGGATAGAACCAAGAATTTGAAAAAATAAAACCATTTGCTTTGATTGCCTTTCGGTACAGTGTATTTTTATCGTCGACGAAACGAGAGAAATGAATAGGCCACAATGATCAAGGCAGAGGCAAAGAGCAAGAGCCATTTTACAGATGCAAATGAAGCCGCTAATAAGGTTGGAAACGCTGGCAGGTTTTGCGGATTCTGCAAAAGAAAGAGGTGAAATATGTTTTCAACCATATCACACAGCCCGGCAATCAGCGGAAGAAGCATCAGTATCAACACTTTTTTATTTGGGGCTTCACCGCGTGGTATTGCCAGCAGCGTAATAGCGCTGGCCAGGGCGATGCCATAACCTGCCGGGAAAAAGAAATCAGCCCACATCATGCGCAGGTAAGCGGAAACACCTTCCTCACCCCATTCCGACAGAATAGTTTCCATCTTTGCAGTGGAAAACGCAGTCTGCATGGTGAACAAATCTGTCTTTCCTAACAGTGCATTGCCCTGAATGAACGTCAATGCAGCTAAACAGAGCAAAACTACTGCAATTGATAAAACTAACACTCGCCTGTGGTGCAAAAACGAAAACAAGGCCAAACGCATGCAGCCCTCCTGAAATTAGATGATAGAAAACTTTAATCCTGATTGATTATACGATGAAAGTAATTCCAAATACTGGATTCCGAGTCTGGTTTCGGCTCATTGAATCTTCTGAAAAACGAGTTGTTGCCTGTATGATGACAGAAAAATTTTACTTACCCCTGAACGACAGGCTTCTTTCACTCTTCCTCGCCGTAACGCAGCTTCACGTAGGAAATATATCGTTCTGGATGAATCTTTCCTTCTTCCACCGCCTTACGCACTGCACAGTTCGGTTCCCACTCACGGTGAGTGCAATCGTTGAAGTGACAATACTTAACCAGATTGCGCATTTCCGGAAAATAACCATCCAGCTCTTCTGGCTCTGTATCCCACAACGCCAATCCGCGGATGCCGGGGGTGTCTGCCACATAGCCACCCTCAGGAACATCAATAGGAAACAACTCACGGTGTGAGGTCGTGTGGCGCCCTTTGGCGGTTGCATCGCTCACATGGCTGATCGCTAACCCCAGTCCCGGCATCATCGCATTCAGCAGGCTTGATTTACCAACCCCTGACGGTCCGGTCAATGCCGAAATGCGTCCTTTTAATTGGGAAAATAACGCCTCCACACTCTCATCATTTTCAGTTGAGGTATAGAAAACCGGATAAGGTATTTCTTCGTAGAGGCCAAAAATTTCTTTCGCTTTATCCATACCAATAAGATCAACTTTATTGGCCACAACCACAGCAGGAATCTCCTGTTTTTCTGCAATTACCAGAAATCGATCTAACATGCGGCGATGGGGTTTGGGGTCAGCGCAGGCAAACACAAACACCACCTG
>CAZQSG010000031.1:5908-24402 GCA_964595925.1 uncultured Anaerolineaceae bacterium
GAGAAAAACCCTGAACTATATTTCAGGACGATGCCTTCTTCGGTGTGTTTCATCATTCAGCGAATTTGTGATTCTGTCATTAATTATTTTCTTCCTTCTCTTTTGCTTCTTCTGTCTGCTGAAGAATTTTCTCTTCTGTGGCACGGATTACAGCTGTCTGGGTATATTCGTAATCAAACAGCGTGGGAGTTTTCGTCACCCATAAGAGAGATTCCCACGGGTATTTTTTAATGGCTTTTCCCTCGAAATAAAGTTCCACCACACGCCGAAAGATAGGAGCTGAAACTTCAGAACCTTCCCCCGCAAATTCTGTTATGACTGCGATCGCAATATCAGGCTTGCCGGGTTCATTGGCATCGGTGAATCCTACGAACCAGGCATGCGGGTCTTCTAGTGAAGTCTGTGCTGTGCCAGTTTTACCATAGACCGGATAATACAAATTATAAAAAGTCTTGTAGGCAGTCCCGCGCGGATTCGTTGTAACCCAATTCATCGCTTCAAGGATAATGTCCAGATTTTCATCCGAAATAGGTAATGTGCCGGCAGCATCCGGTGTAAAGGAGTTGGTGACATTACCGTTTACGTCAATATAATTTTCGACGATCTGAGGACGATAAAGAGTCCCACCATTCCCCAGGGCTGCAACGAATGTAGCAACCTGCAACGGCGTCACTTGCAAGGTTCCCTGCCCAATCGCCAACTGAATAGCATCACCCTCAGTTGAAGGTATCGGCACATTGCCATCTTCCTCGTCCAGCCCAATACCTGTGATAGATCCCAGACCAAAAGCCTTGGCCATGTCCGGAATAGCTTCCGGAAAATTCTGTCGATAGAGGTCCAGGCCGATATGATAAAAATAAGGGTTGCAGGAACGCATCAGACCTTCTTGCAGCGTTAATTCACCGCTGGCTGCCACTTCATGTTCGTAAGTCCAGTCATAGAAAATCTGACCGGGCAATTCTTCAAAAGTGTAACCACAGTTATATAGTGTATCAGCTTTATACAAGCCTGTTTCTAATGCTGCCGCCATGGTGATAATCTTGAAAACAGAGCCAAGTGGATAACCGGATTGGGTGGCTCGGTTCAGCGCTGGCTGGTCGGGATTATTGAGTACATCTTCCAGGAGATAATTGCGGTTGAAGTTTCCGGGATCAAAAAGGTTAGGATTGAATGTTGGACTGGAGGCCATTGCCAACACACGGCCGGTATCACGTTCAAGAACGACAATAGCACCTGTTTTATTGCTGAGTGCACGATTGACTTGCTCTTGAAAATCAAAATCCAATGTTGTGGTGACTGAAAGCGACGGATAGGCATCAGCATGCCCCAGGCGATCAATAACCTGTCCATCGGGATTGACTACATATACATCTGCCCCGCGGATACCACGAAGTTGTTCTTCACTGGCTTTTTCAACACCGCTCATCCCCACTTTTTCGTTGCCGACATAACCCTGGGACTGGTATTTCTCAAGTGATTCGGCAGGAATAGACAGCACAAAACCAATCACCTGCAAAGCAGATTCTCCAGCATAGTAATATCGGGCGTTATAATCCTGCAGCCATAACCCCCCAACACCGGCCAGCACATCCATGCGTGATTCCACCTCATCTGCAGGAGCATCCCCCAGGGCAACGTACCAGTTGGTTCCGCGAGCATATTCATACATCTCTTGAATATCATCACGCGGCTTATCAAAAAGTCGGGATAATTCTGAAAGCAGTGTGCCTTCCTTGACAATCTTGCCGGGTTCTACCCCAATTGCATACGCATCACTCTGTGCCGCAAAGGCCGTACCGTTGGCATCATAGATATTACCGCGGGCTGGCACAGAGATATCTGCTTGCAGCACATTACCACCATGCAATTGAGGCATGATTAATCCATCATGCCATTCAATTTTCCATTCGTTGTTTTCGAGTACCAGATCAACCAGTATTTCAGAGGTTGTGTATTTTTCAATGAGTGCACTCTCGAATGTGACACGGTACGCTACCTGAGCATTTTTTGTACCGACCATCACGGAGAGAATTTCTACAGTGAGGCCCTGAACAGCCAACTCTGTTTCTACGCCCGTATAACGGGTAGTGAACTCTTCGAGTGAAATGGCATCCCGACTGAGCTGCGAGAGGCTGTCATACATGCTTTCGTACTGAGATTCACTCCAGGCATCCATAAAGGATTGCACTGCATTTTCTACATCCGGAACCGAGTTTAATTCCACTGCGGCGGTAGGAAGTTCGGATGGCTCTGGAGTATCTGTCTTTTCTTGAGGTACAAAAGCAGGGTTACAGGAGACTACTATAAGAGCAACCAGAAGGAGGATAGCAGAGATTCTTCGTTTCATTAATCATTCCTCGGGAATATGTCGCGGTGAACCGGACAGATATAGGATAAGTATAGTTGACAATTGACAGGAAGCTGATCTGGAACAGGGAGTTGGTGGGCATGAAAGGCGCGCATCACATGACAAAGCGGCAGGCCCATCACACTGGCAAAGCAGCTTGAGAATTTTTCTACAGGGTGAAATTGTCCATTTTGAATAGCGTATGCTCCGGCTTTGTCGAAGGGGTCACCACTTTCGATATAGGCCTCAATTTCTTCATCGCTGTAATTGCGCATCCTGACCGGTACAACCGCCAGTTCTATGTGGCATTCTCCAGTTTTGGGATTCAGCACGGCCACAGCTGTATCAACTGTATGAACGCGGTCTCGCAGTGTAATCAGTATCTGACGGGCGTGGTCTGCATCCCGCGGTTTGCCGAAGGTTTCGTCATTCATTGCCACAATTGTGTCGGAGGCGAGGATGAATTCGTCGTTGTCAACGTAGGGCAGCGCTGCCTGTGCTTTTTCCTGAGCCAGACGCCGCACATAATCATTGGAATGTTCTGCTGGTCTGCGTGTTTCGTCAATATCCACTGAATGCACACGAAACGTCCAGCCTGTGAGCGCAAGAAGTTCTCGGCGGCGTGGAGAAGCAGATGCCAGCACTATTTTTGGGGTATTCATAAGAGTTTCATTTTAACACAGAAGCATTCTCTGCGAAGAAGGGTGAAGGAATGATTGCTTTTCGATTCATCCATGATTGATAGATGATAATCTGAATATTTCTGGTTAAATTCAAGGCATCTGCCTTGAATCATTCACTTTTCTTGAAAGCTTCTTGATGAAAAATCAGTTTAGCGGTTTGTCTGAGATAGACGAAAAGAAGCACAGCAATAAATGCCGCTGATGTGTCAAGCAGCACATCGCTGAAACTACCACTGCGGCCTGCCACAAAATTCTGATGCAGTTCATCACTGCATGCGTAGAGAAAGCTGATGATTGTTGGATAAAACTCGTTATCGAGGCCCGACAGGGAAAACCCACGAAAGAGGGTCAATCCCAGCACAGAATAGCCAACGAAATGCCCCACTTTTAGCCAGGGGATAGGCGACAGACCCGAAAACAGACTAGATTTGTGTTCTACAATTGCCAGAGGTTTTGTAATTGGGTTTGTGGAGACAGCCACAGACTTTCCCGGCATGGCAGACAGGAAAAAGATTAAGACCATCACGATCAATGCTGGCAGCCAGCGGAAGAGAAGTTTTTTTATCATAGTGCGAACGTTGCTTTATTTATGCTCGCGATACCATGCTACTGTTCGTTTGAGTCCTTCATCGAAGGACATCTGCGCTTCAAAGCCGAACCAATCTTTGGCACGGTGAGTGTCCAGGCAGCGCCGCGGCTGGCCGTTAGGCTTGCTGGTGTCCCACACCAGCTTTCCGGTATAGCCGGTTGCCTCAGCAATCTGTTCTATAAGGTCTTTGATCGAAATTTCCAGTCCTGAACCCAAATTAACCGGCTCAGAGTCGTTGTATTTCTCCGCAGCCAGCACAATTGCTTCGGCGGCGTCATCAACATATAGAAATTCACGGGTGGGTGAGCCATCACCCCACACGATAATCTCATCAACCCCTTGTTCCTGAGCATCTATACACTTTTTAATCAGGGCTGGAATGACGTGCGATGATTGAGGATCAAAGTTATCACCGGGCCCGTATAAGTTGACCGGCAGCAAGTAAATGCTGTTGTAGTCATACTGCTGGCGATAGGCCTGAGACTGTACAAGAAGCATCTTCTTTGCCAGGCCGTAAGGAGCGTTGGTTTCTTCAGGGTAACCGATCCAGAGGTCTTCTTCTTTGAAGGGGATCGGGGTGAATTTGGGATAAGCGCAAATGGTTCCGATAGCAACGACTTTCTCGATGTTTTTTTCCCATGCTTTATGAAGGAGCTGAACACCCATCATCAGATTCGAATAAAAGAATTCGGCCGGATGTTCACGATTGGCACCGATACCGCCGACCTGCGCTGCCAGATGAATTACAACATCAGGACGTGCATCGTCCAGCATTCGGTCAATCGCATCTCCATCAACAAGATTGTATTCAGAAGAGCGGGGAACAAAAATTTCTTCTGCACCGCGTTGATATAATTTTGCGACAACAGCACTGCCAAGAAAACCTGCCCCGCCGGTAACACAAACTCGTTTATTTTTCCAAAACTCACTCATTTATTATCTCCATTTTCATCACGCATTGGCAACTGATCCATACTGACCACTTGTTGCTCCCAGCGGTGCCAGGGGCCGTGGTGCTGCTCAAGGAGCTTCTTTCCTTCACCAGGACTTTCAAGCCCTGAGAGTTCCATATCGGCATCCATCATAATCTTGACCAGGTCTTTGAAATAAACGCGGGGTTCCCAATCGAGAATTTTCTTCGCTCTACTGGGGTCTGATTCAAGCCAATCCACTTCGTTAGGACGGAAATAACGCGGGTCAATTTTCACATAATCATGCCAGTTCATATTGACATACCCAAAGGCTTCATCAAGGAATTCACGGATAGTGTGAGTTTCACCGGTGCCGATGACCAGATCAAGCGGTTCTGAGTGCTGGAGCATCTTCCACATGGCGGCCACAAAATCGGGTGCATATCCCCAGTCACGTTTGGCATCCAGATTCCCCAGATAGAGGAATTCTTGTTCCCCTCTGATAATGGAAGCAACTGCGCGAGTGATCTTACGCGTAACAAAGGTCTCACCACGGCGCGGGCTCTCATGATTAAAGAGAATACCGTTGCTGGTGAACATACCGTATCCATCACGGTACTGACGGGTTATCCAGTAAGCATACAACTTGGCAGCTGCATAAGGACTCTGGGGTTTAAAAGATGTTTCTTCATTTTGCGGTGCAGGGGCAGAGCCAAATAATTCACTGGTTGAAGCCTGATAGAAGCGCGCTTTTGATCCTGTACGCTGCAAGGCGTCTAGTATGCGGGTGGTGCCCAGTCCGGTTACGTCGCCGGTGTATTCGGGCATATCGAAACTGACCCTTACGTGACTCATCGCAGCCAGATTATAGACTTCTTCAGGCCGAACGTCATAAATGATATCGAGTAATGAACCCGAAGCTGTCAAGTCGCCATAATGCAAGAAGAGGCGGTCTTTTTCTTTTTCTTTGTGCCGATCATGGTAAATATGATCGATTCGACGGGTATTGAAGGTGCTTGCGCGGCGGATAATACCATGTACCTCATAGCCTTTGGCCAACAGTAATTCAGCCAGATAAGATCCATCTTGTCCAGTAATTCCGGTGATCAAGGCTTTTTTCATGTCTGATTCACTCCCTTTTAGTGTTATGATGACTTAATTTTCCAATCACTTTTTCAATTCGTTGGAAATAATTTTACCGTTTTCCTCTTCTGACACGTTATTCTGCATAGAAACAACAGGGTTAGTGGATGATTAATCTTATGATAACATGTTTCTTTAAACCAGAACACTCTCCATCTTAGGGAACTGGCAATCGCATTTAGGGGGGTAATCAGAAGCCAAACTATTCTCAGTCTTCTCCTACAACCTCATCAATATCCCCTTCTTTATAATAATCAGATAGGTCAACATCATCTGATAGCAAAAATTTTCCGTCTTCCATCTGCTGCAAAATCAAACTGGCTTCTTCCTGATCCTTCTCAAGGACATATACTTTGGCGTCTCCCAAAGTGCCAACTGTCAACCCATAAACGGCGCCTACACTTTCCATCGAGGAAAAAGATTCAATCCCTTTTGACTTTAGAAAGGCAATGATCATATCGGCTTCAAGTTGTCCTGCTGCATTATATACAACAACTTGTTTATTCATTATTCCACCTCTTCGTCAGTTATATCACCGCCCATAAAAGCGATGATCTGCGCAGCTTGCGCTACAGCAAGATAAGCGTTTCCAAGCAACTCTTCCATTGAATGTTGTCCAGCCGCATCAGGTTCACCCAACCGGCGGAAAATTGGAAATTGAATTTCAGGGGGAACGATATGGATGGGAAAATCATTCAGGTCATCATCATTTTTCCAGAATTGATCCATTGTCTGGTTATCAATTATGAATGTTTGCTGCTCGGGAGGTAATTCATGTTCAGCAATCTCGCTGCTCTGCGGTGACAGATCAACAGATGGCGCCTTTATCTCTCCATGTTCCCCCTGGCGATGAACACGCAGGCCTTCAATAATTTCTTCCTGAGTGCGCCCCCGCAGACGGAAGAGCAGGAAAGGATCGTCATCAAAGCGGTCGCCAAGGATGTACTGGGTGGCGGCCACATGTTTACAGGGGTTTGCCCAGTCGGGGCAGGTGCAATCGGTCAGAAGATCACCAGCACGAGTGGGGAAAAGGCTCACACCTGCTTCAGCGAAGGCAGTTTCGATGTTATTTGGCATCTGCCCGCTAAGCAATTCGGCGGCAAAGATCGCTTTTTTGGCCAGCCCAGACAACAATTTATCCCATTCTTCATCGGTGAAAGGTACCAGGCTGATGCGAACGATGTAAGGTTTGGGGCGTGAGCCCTGCACTTTAGCGATCATTTCAGCATCCCCTTCCTCAATCGAAAGTACCTGGCCTTGCGAAGCGTAATACCGTCCTCGACGTAGCCGATTTACATCAACCACATTCTCCATTGAACGGATCCAGCGTTGTGCCCACCAATTGCGGGCTGATTTCCCGCTGCTGCTGCGCAGCCGAATTCCACCTGATACACGGCGGGGACCATTGTAGTTATTGCTCTTGCGGCGATAGTTGCTGCTTTTCCCGCTGCGTTTATTCGGTTTCTTCTTTTTATCGCCTTTTGGGCGGTTGGTGTTTGGTTTGGCTTGTTTAGAACCATTTTTGTTGTTCTGATTCGCGCTTTTGTGCGAATCATCTGGTTTAAGTTGTTTTACATTATCTTCGGACATCGTTCCACATCCTATAGCCGCAACTGTACCAGCTGCCGCAGTTCTTCAGTTGAAAGTTCGGTGAGCCAATGTTCACCACTACCAATCACAGCATCGGCCAACCCTTTTTTAGCTTCAATCATCTCGTCAATACGTTCTTCAAGTGTGCCGATGGTAATAAATTTATGTACCTGTACATTTTTCTTCTGACCAATGCGGAAGGCACGGTCGGTGGCCTGGTCTTCAACAGCCGGGTTCCACCAGCGATCATAATGAATGACATGGGAAGCACGGGTGAGATTAATACCAGTGCCGCCGGCTTTCAATGAAAGAATGAATATTTGCGGCCCTTGCTGGTCTTCCTGGAAATGACGTATCATTTCATCTCGCTGCCAGGTAGGGGTTCCACCGTGCAGGAATTGGGAAGAATAACCCATGCGGCCCGGTAAATAACTATTGAGAAGACGGCCCATGGCGGCAAATTGGGTAAAGATCAGGACACGTTCACCGGCGCTGAGGATCAAATCAAGACGTTGTTCCAAACGAGCTAACTTACCGCTGCGATTAGGGATCATATCACGATGAATGATGGCTTCATCAATCTGATGCGTGAATTGGACAGGATGGTTGCAGATTTGCTTCAATTGCATTAACAGTTTTAGCACCAGACCGCGTCGTGCGATTCCTTCACTCCCAGTCACTTTGTTCATGGTTTCTTTGACAGTGGCTTCATAAATGGCAGCCTGTTCTTCGTTCAGGTTGCAGTAATCTTTCATTTCAATCTTTTCTGGCAGGTCCGTGATTACATTTGGGTCGGTTTTAAGGCGGCGCAGGATGAAGGGAGAAACCAGATCGCGCAGTTGCTGTGTGGCTTCATGATCACCGAAGCGCTCAATCGGCATGGCAAATCGTTTTCGGAATTCTTCCCGCGTAAACAGATAACCTGGATTGAGAAACTGCATGATGGACCACAACTCTCTCAATCGGTTTTCTACCGGCGTCCCTGTCAGCGCCAGACGGTAATCTGCGTTGAGCTTGCGCACAGCGCGGGTTTGTTTGGCATTCGGATTTTTAATGTTTTGTGCTTCATCCAGAATGACACCATGCCATTCAACACTCTGCATCATTTCTGTATCCTGACGGGAAACAGCATAACTGGTGAGCACCAGATCAACATTCTTGAGTACTTGATGAAAAGTGTTACCTTTCAACCGTTTGGGGCCCTGATGGATCATCGTGCGAAGTGTGGGTGCAAAGCGTTCTGCCTCGCGGCGCCAATTGGTGACCACCGAGGTGGGGCACACCAGTAAAACAGGACCGGTGAGCAGCTGGTTTTCTTTTTCATAAAGCAGCAATGCCAGGGTTTGAATCGTTTTTCCCAACCCCATGTCATCCGCCAGACAGGCTCCTAACCCCCACTTTTGGAAGAAGGCGAGCCAGGAATAACCCTTTACCTGATAGGGACGCAATTTACCCACCATGCTGTCTGGCTGCGCCAGATTAATAACACGGTCATGATGAGAAAGGTCTTCCAGCCATTCTTCAACCCAATCATCTGCGATAACTTCGTTGACGGGTAGATCACCTGCGTGGTTAGCGCCATTGCTCAAACCAAGCTGAGCCACTTGAACAAGGTTCATTGTTCCACTGTTGCGCTGGCGCTCCCAGAAGCGATTGGCAGCTTCAATTTGTTCTTCGTCCAATTGAATCCACTGACCATTTACCTGCACCAGGGGTGACTGCATGGCTACGAGAGTTTCAAATTCCTGACGCGAGATACTCATTTGACCAAGCGCCAATTCCCATCGGTAGTTGATAAGCTTGTTTAATGCCAAAGAACCAGTTTTTACCCGAGGTGTTTTTTTCGTCTTGGGTGTGATATGAAGGCGAATACCCAATTTTGCTGTTTGTTGATTCCACCACTCAGGCGGAACAACACCAAAACCGGCTTGTTTCAGAAGCGGTGCAGCCTGACGCATGAAATTGTAAGCAGCGTCAGTACTGAGTTTAATATGATCGGGCTGGCTGCTTTGCAGCCCATCCATCAGGGGCGGGTAGAGATGTGTGGCGTAGCCGAGGCCAGCCAGCAATTTTTCCTGTGGATTTTCCATCCGTCGCCCGCCGATTTCCATGATCGGTTCGGTCAATTGCCAGATATCTTCAGCCAGGATCAGTGTACTGGTGTCATGGCGTGATTGAAGATGGAAAGATAAATGCCAATCCCCTTTCACAGTAACCCCTGTATCAGTACTCGGTGATTCCATTCGGAAAGCAATGCGGAAGTTATCATCACCGGCCGCTTTAAGATCACGCATCCAGGCGTTAAGACTGCTTTGCAATGCGTCAAGCTGGGCCTCTGATGCGCGTACGATGTTATCATCGGAGAATAACGCTTTGATCCATGATTGAAAAGGATTATCACGTCCGCGGGGGAACTTCGGTGCAACACTTTTTCCCCAGGAACGCATCATCACATTGCTCATAGTGTTTATAAAGCTGTTGAGCATCCGTTGTGGAGTAGGATTATCACCTGTGCTGTAACGCCCGTTAGGATGTAAGAGTTCAACCAGACACACAGGCGGCATGGCTGAAGCCAGACGTGACAACCGTTCGCCATCATTCTCTCCATCGAGAACTGGCTCCCATAAGGCAAGGAAATGTTCGTCGCCGTTGATTTCTTCCAACACAGGCACAAGCTTTTGCGAGGCTAGAATCTCCATGACCAGATTGGCCACCTTACGCCAATAAAGCGCATCAGACCCCAGAACATAAGAGAGGTTGGGTCCCTTCTCTGGCATACTAACAAGGACGCCAAAGGCTTTTTCAGAGGAAAGATCAAGCCCTTCGATGAGCCAGGGGGCAAAGAAATATGGAGTTGTAGTATCCAGATTCCAGTTATGCGCCAAAGCTGGTGAAGGTTTAGGCCCGGTGCGCGTCGAAGGAATACGCAATTTGCATAGTCTATTTTCAGCAGCAGTTAAAGGAGTACCGCCAGCGATCTTTTCCCGCAGTTCCGACGCGCTTAGCGCGAAGAAATGGTTTTTGGGTGGATGCTTTTTGGGGAGTCTTCCCTTGAAATAAAATGGCTCTTCGAAGTCGGAGCTTTCTGCCCAGAAGAACAAACTTCCAGTTTCGTTGTTGCGGCGTGGTGGACGCCAATGTGCATGAATAACAAGCATAATTCAATTATTTTATGAATTCAGTGAATTCCCTAACCTTGTTTAATTTCTTTTTAAAATCTTACAGCAATAGCATAGAATGTAATGAGATGTTGTCTGAATTAGAAAGGCATCCTGTGATACTGTATTTTATGTAAGATGTAACTGAGTTTAGTATAGCACAGGCTTGCAATTTAAGCGAAACGTTTTCATTATGAAGTTTAAGTTGATCACTCTTTATAAATGAAATGAAGATTTTTCCTATGTAAAGCAAAAACAAACCGGGCTTGTTGGACAAGGATGTTCGAAAGAGACAGAACATCCCAAACCTTGCTTCTTCAATGATACCCGAAGAATTGAGCCTTTGGATTCCTAAAAAAGAAATCCCTTTCTTTAGATGGAAGAAACCTTTTCCACGACAGTATCAAGGGAATACTTTATTCGAAGCCCAGTACTTCTTTGCGCTTTTTGCTCCAAAGCAAAGCATCTCGGATTCCCTCTTCAATCGTCATCTGCGGTTCCCAGCCAAGCCATTCTCTGGCACGGTCACAACTGGTATAAGCTCCTCCCTGATCTCCGGGACGGCGGGGGACATCTTTTTGGGGTAATTTCTGTCCATATACTTTTTCAAAAGCGGTTACGAGCTCCCGCACAGTAACGCCGTTTCCAGTACCGAGGTTGATGACCAGGTAATTGCTTTCAGGGTTCCCAGCACGGTCAAAGACTTTGTCAAATTGTTCGACTGCCTTGATATGTGCATCAGCCAGGTCCCATACATGAATATAATCACGAATGCCAGTGCCGTCACGAGTGGCATAATCTGTTCCCGTAATTCCGAAATAATCATACTTTCCAAGCACGGTGTCAACCATCTTTCCAAGAACAAGAGAAGGGTACTGAACATGCAAACCGGAGCGTAATTTTGGATCTGCGCCAATGGGGTTGAAATAGCGAAGAGAGATGCCATGTAAACCATAAGCCAGACAGAAATCTTGCAGTATCATCTCCATCATGTATTTGGTGCGGGCATAGGGAGAGATGGGATTTAGTTTAGAGTTTTCGGTTACCACAAAATCATCAGTCGTGGCATACAATGATGCCGATGAACTGAACACCAACCGATAGCAGCCCAGTTCGCTCAATTTCTTAAAAAGGGTGATTGACTTACAGACGTTGTTTTCATAATAGATATATGGTGTTTCGACTGATTCGGGTACGATGATAAATGCCGCCATGTGAATGGTGGCGTAGATATCGGGATGTTCTGCAAAAATTTGTTCAAGCAAGGCTTCATCCGCAATATCGCCTTTATAAAAGATGCGGCCGCGCGTAAATTCTTCTTTTCCAGTGACAAGTGAATCGAGAATAATAGGGGTGTGCCCATGATCTAACAAATTAGAACAAACCGTGCTGCCAATATAGCCTGCCCCGCCAGTAACTAATACTTTCATTTTTCGCTCCTTCAAAGTCGAGTCCTTTTGCAACAAAAATTATATCGTATTCCGAAAAGCAGAAAGGTGATGATCGTCCAACATTTACCATTCAAGGGATACTGATACGTATTCGCGCTGAAGGCTGTAATCGCTGCACCAACCGCATCGCTTTTGCGTTTACCATTATTTTCTAACCCCGGGTAGAAGTGGGCAATATATATGTCTCCTGTCTTTTGATAATTCAATTGCAGTGCCTGGTGAAGGAATTTTTTATTTTCTGGCAGCAAAATAAATATCTGCCTCCATCATCTGTTCGTTTTGAAAGTAGTGGTGTACAAAGTAGAGATTTCCCGCAGCATCAAGCGTCGCTTCACCGGCAAATTGTGAAACAATCAATTCCGGAATGTCCCAGCCGGTTTCTATTTTCAATGAACGGTATAAAGCTGGAGTACCCAAATAGGTACGGGTAAACCACAATTCAAGGCCATCTGAGCTGAGGAAGGGCCAGCCTTCATCCTCACTGCTGTTGATGGCACTAACATTTTCCGGTGGCTGCCATTCATCCTCCAAAAGACGCGTAACCCATACATCTAACCCGCCCATACCACCCACCCTTGGAGAATGAAAATAAAGTTCACGGCCGTCTGCGGAAAGATGTAGCTCCCCAACCTCATATTCCAGATTAAATAGATCGCCGGTATAAACAAAATCTCCCCAACCGTCAGCGGTTCTCTCTGCACGGAAGAAATTAATGTCTGTGTAGCCCTCGCGCGCCGAACAAATCCACATACTGTGCGCATCTGCGAAGAGGCATCCATCAAGGCTCAATACCCCGGCCGGCGCTGTGATCAATTTCTCAGGTTCTGTCCACCCCCCATCCTCGAAATGGCTGACATATACACCTGTCGCACCATCAAGAAGCTGCTCCTGGGGTAGAACATTCACATCGGGAGTGAAGAAAAAGTAGAAGGTCTTTCCATCAGGTGTGATAAAGGGGGAATCTTCTGCTCCAGCAGTGTTGATTGGCCCGGGCATCGGCACAGGGACTTCCCATTCCGCACTGTGCAGGATAGGAGGTGCAGGGTCTTCTGGTGGAGTGTATTTATGTGCATGTTCGGGGATGACCTGTGCACGAGGGATCACCGTCGGCATGGCCACAGATTCTGTTGGCAGCTGACAGGCACTCAACAGAAATAAACAGAGGGAGAGAGAATACAGACAACGCATTGAAATTCCTTTTTTGCTTCTATGATAGCATTTTTCTTCTATCCCCATTTATCCTTTATTAAAGGGGTGGTTATCCTGTTGATAAACCCCAAACTTCGGCAACTCTTCGGTCGTGATTGCTTGAACGGATTCATGCTGCGGATCAATCTTCATAAATCCACCATCCCGATGGAGGAGCGTGATGCTGCGTTTCTTTCCGATGAAATGGTTTCGCATTTGTGCAGAAAGCATCCTATAGCTCTCCTGCTCCTGCGGGAGCTGCAATAATTCATCATACAGCTCGACAAATTCCCGGCGATATTGATCTGTCACCTGATGAAGATTACTGAGCACCCAGCACTTCTCCTCGAAGTTCCATTCATAGGCCAGTCCGAGAAACTCTCCTTTGCTGGTCAGGTAAGGAAAAAATGGGAATTGGCGGCAACTGATGGCGCGGTATTCACGCTCGCAGAAGGATGTACCTTTGCAGGCCATAAGGAGCATATGATCGGGAGTTGCATTCCACAATTCCTCAGGATCGTCAGCATCGTCCGCACAATCACCGCCCCGCCAGATATGCCATAAATCGGTATGCTCACGCAGGTAATCCCATTCGGTGATGAAGCCCGCCGGGACTGCTGTGCAAATATCACAGCAGAAGGGGATCCCGTTTGGGTTGTGTGGGACACACATCTCTCCGCAGTCAATGTCGGTGATGGAGGCATTGAAGCGGTCATAGAAAGCCCGGAAGCTGAGGGGTGGAATTTCAGAGGTCATGATGGGATTATTGTAACATTCTGGGTTAATAAAGAAGTCGTTGTCTTCCTGAGTCTAAATCAACTTTGTTGATTCATCAGCTTTGCTGATTTTAAACGAAGGATCGCTGAAACGTTGCTTTTCAAATTCACTAACGGCTGAAAAGATTTTCAAACACCAGCACCATAGAGATTTCTCAGTTCCGCAGGATGTTGCCCTGCTCCATTCGAAATGACAGAATTCTCCCCTCTCCTTTCCCGACAAGCAGGGAAAAAAAAGGAACTAAACCTACGCTCGCTGGCTGCTCAATTCAAAAATTAACACATCCATATTAACGTCGAGGGGCATTCCACCGGTTTTTGCAGCTTCGTCCATCTCCAGCAGATGGTGGTAGATTTCTTCCAATTGAGTCAGGTTGAATCTGCGTGCCTGTGCGTCTAATTTCTGTGCGACAAAGGGGTGCAGTCCTGCGCGGGAAACGATTGTTTGCTGGTTTCCACCGTGATCCAGAATTTCACGGGCTTTGATTAACAAACGAAATTGGCGCACGATCATCGAAAAAATCTCTAACGGGTTTTGCTCTTCGAGTAGGCGGTGCAGAAGCTGCTGGGCCTGTCGGGCACGGCCTAATGCCATTGAATCGACCAATGAGAAAATATCAGCCTGCCCACCATAACTGACCAGTTCGTGGACTTCCTGCTCTTCGGCAGGGCGGGAATAATCGAGAAAGGTCAGAATCTTGAGCACTTCCTGATGTGCCAGGGCGGTATTGTTTCCAATCAGTTCAGCGAGCGCAGAACCTGCGCCGGGGGTGAACTTTCCGCCAAGATCACGCGCGTGGTTTTCAATCCATCTACCCATTGCTCGTCGGTGCGGCAGCTGGTATTCTCTTACTTTCGTGATTTCCCGGCCGTTTTTCTCAGCCCATTTACGCAGAAAAAATGATTTTCGGTAAACTTCCCATCCGCGAGATTTGCTGAGGAATTTATCCTTAATCGGAATTACCAGTTGGGTGGTAGGAGGAATGGTTTCTAAAAGACCAAGACAGTTCTTCTGAAAATCTTTTTCCTTAATTTTGCGGTGCTTATTGAAGTCTTCTAACACAACCAGGCGATGACCGGCGTCAAAGAAAGAGATCACTCGGACAGCGCTTTCGATATCCCCGAAGCTGGCTTTGCTGCCATCCAGATGAATAATGTTCATCTCCGCTGTTCCGGCAGCCGCTTCCCTTAATATGGGAGCAGAAATCTTAGCGATCACTTCTTCAATTGAGAAGTGGTCATCCCCATAGAGAATAGCTACCCGAAAATCTTTTTTAGCATTCATACATTAATGTCTGGTGACGACATGTTGAAACCAACGTCCGCGGCCAGTATAGATCATGATACTGGAGACCTTCATCCTGCCAACATTGGCATTTGTTGACACTTTCCGCTGTACGGTAGGGCCTAAGGGACGGGCGAGAATGGAAATTAAGGTGATTACGAACATTATCCAGGGCAAATGTTCAAGTTTGCTTTTGAAGTTATCTTTGCTCGGGATGAGCATGATCAACCAGACAGCCAATCCTGACAGAACGCCAGGAATGACAAAATTTGTACCACAGTTGGGGTTGATCGCAAGCTGCTTTTCACCATTCCGCAAACGCTGCAAGGCTTCTTCGACAGATATTTGTAAAATGGATGGGTCAATCATGCCGTAGAGCCAGAAACCAGTTGGGCCGCTGATGCCAGCCAGAGAGCCGCGAACGCCTTTTTGGCGCAATACTGTCAGAGTTGCGTGTTCCAGTGCATGATTACGTCTTGTTCGTTGCAGAGGATTCTGGTCTTTCCAATTCTCAAACATGAGGACCGCCTTTGTTGTGGTATTTGTGCAAAGTTTGTTGTCAGAGTTCTGTAGAAATCAGACAGCTATAATTATAATACGCTTCCTTAATTCTGTGGAATGGTTAACAAACTGTTCCATCCTGCGACCTGATAGGGGGTAAAGAATAACCTAACCCTATTCCAACATACTGTTGGACTTATCCCTTCCCTGCCAGGGAAGGGGTGAAAGGATGAAATCCTTGTGGGGATAGGTTGATTAGCGCGTCGAAAGATCACTAAGGCCTAGGGGTTGAGGTCTTTTTTCATTGAAAAAAGATTAATAACAGTTTCATCTCAGTGAGTCCTGCACTCCAACCAATTTTGTGGTTCAGCAGCTTTGCTGATTCTGGCTTAGGAAGACAAAGCTTTTCTGGGCTTGTTTTTGGATGAAAGCATTTGTAGATGGGACAGGGATATATAATGCAAATCTCAATCATCAGTTAAACGCCCGTAAAACTGTGAATGGTTTTTTCTTGGGCTTCACCCAAGAAAAAACATCACTGCTCTAAAAGAAGGGTTGGCTGGTTCCAAAAGAGAGACTTACCCCTGTTGAATTAGATAATGTGCTATGTTTGAAATGCCTTAAGTTGTTGACTAATGCTATAATAGTGTATCTATCAGGGTTTGAACATCGGACAGAGGATGAGTAAGAATAATAAAGTTATTTCGATTATTTTATTTTTGATATTTTCTATCTCTTTCATTTTTATGGCAGTAGTATTATTAGGAGACTGGTTACCTGCGAGTAAGTGGTGGATTATAATTATGGCTTATCTCTCTGGTACCGGTTTTTTATATTTAAATTACAGAAGTAAGAATTTTTGTGCAATTCTTACTTTTTCCGTTATTTTCATTTTACTCAGCTTCATATTAGGGTTCCATAATTCATTTCCATTACATCCTTTGAAGGATAATACTCTGCAAACTCTGGCAGAAGCTTATCCAGCACCTCAGACTGATATGTACATCTTATACTCATATATCGATCAGCATTTTCAAGACCCTGTTGTCTACATCAGTGCAAACATTAATAAACATATATCTGAAGAAGTAATGTATTCGATCGGTGGGGCTTCTCAAGTTATATTCGTGGATGATGTTAATCAATTTGGGTGTCAATTGAATAAAGAAAATATGGAGTTCGTTGATGGTTTCTTTTCTCTGGACTATGCTTTTATAAGGAGTATCCACAAACAAGAGCCAACGCTTTGTATTTGGCAAGAGAGTAATATCTTATATGTTAATTCTAAATAATGCTTTATCTCATTTGAAAAGACTCAAATAATGATCAATCAAATTCTTTTTTTCCTTCTCCTTTATGCGCTTGGCCTGCTAGTTGTACTAAGGTTTCGGATCACAAGTGCGCCCTATTTTTCTTTTCTTTCAGCCTTCATCTGGGGAGCACTGGGTTGGGTGGTTGTTATCTGGTTACTTAGCATTCTTAGCATTCCGATTTCAATGTTATCAATTGTTTTTTTCTTGTTAATTGTATTTAGCGGATTGTTCGTTTCTAATATAAAAAGTTATAAATTCATGGTAACAATTCAGGAGCGCACAGCTTTGGTTTTGTCCTTGATCGTTACACTTTTCTTGATAGTTCTCTTTTCTGCTTATAACTTTTCTTATGCTTCACCAGATACTTTTTTTAACATCTTAGCTGGCCGTTCATTTGCTGCTCTTGGTTGGGCGGTTAACCCATCTCATTATGTTATTTGGGGGCCATATTTACCTTTTATCCAAGTTGCTAGCGATTTGTTTAATTTAGAATACATTTATGGATTTAATCCTGTTATGTTTTTTGTTTTTCTGATTTCTCTATTTACCTTGTTTCGTTATGCCTATAAAGTGTCCTTTCAGGATTACGAATCCACTATTTCAATCTCTATTGGAAATTTAAAAACAGGTATTCGACTTGAAGTTATTTTTTCCATTTTAGCCTTATTGCTGATAGCAAGCACAAGATATGCCCAACAATTCATAGGTTATATTCATTCTAATTGGATTACAGGCATCTATTTTACGATTTTCATTATCAGTATTTGGTTAGCATTAAGAACAAAACAGGAAAATTGGCTTCCCATAATTACCTTATCATCACTTGCCCTAACCCTTTGTAGAGTGGAATCGGTTTTTTACATTGCCGTGCCGCTTTTCATATTGATCCATAATAGCGAGCTTTCTTTTCGTAAACTGCAAATTTGGCTGGCACCTGTAATGTTGTTAAATGTTTTCTGGAGTTTTCAAAAACTAAGACATGGGTATCAGCTTGATGGAAACAAAGGCAGTGATGTTTTTCTTTATGGAACAATCCTTTTTTTCGTAATAATGCTCGTTCTACTGTTTATCATCCCTTTGATTAGAAAGTGGAACCTCCTATGGAATTTTATGATCTTATTGGGTTTCGGTGGGTTGTTTATTTTAGCTTTAATTTGGAGACCCGAAATTTTATTGACCACCATAAAAGTGACTTATCTGAATTTAACGGATGTAAATAATTGGAATTTGGTCTGGGTATTCTTGCCCCCTTTTTTAGCGCTTGCATTTATAACAAAACCAGACCAACATGAAGAAATATTTCAAATAACCATCATTACCTATTTTATTTTGCTTCTTGTATTTGCCCCCATACGAGGTGCTGCTTATCGAGTTGGATGGTTTGATTCTGGAAACCGGATGATGTTACATATCTATCCGATTCTGGTTTTCTATGTCCTAAATAAAATTGGTTTACTTGTCATTCGGCGCAGATAATGTCTCCTGTGACAGATCAACCCATTCACCCAACAACTCACCCAGAGGTAAATGCTGTCCTTCAACAATTTGTCGAAGGGGCG
>CAZQSG010000032.1:0-24174 GCA_964595925.1 uncultured Anaerolineaceae bacterium
TCTACTTTTCCCCGGAGCAATACAGATGCACATTCTGGCAATCAATGGCAGTCCGCATAAGCAGGGCAACACAGCTTTTGCCTTAACCTATGCTTTGTCCCGTTTTCGGGAGTTGGGGGTGGAGACGAAATTAATTCAACTGGCAGAACTGGCAATAAAACCGTGCGGTGGGTGTTTTCAATGCATTGGCAATGATTGTATTCATGAAGATGACATGAAGCAGGTGGAAGAAGCCATGGGCTGGTGTGATGGGTTGGTACTCGGATCACCGGTGTATATGGGTATGGTGACGGGACAGATGAAAATCATGATGGATCGCAGTGTCACACTGCGTGTTAATGACTGGCGGATGAGCGGCAAGGTTGGAGGCGGGATCGCCTGCGGTCATTTCCGCAATGGCGGGCAGGAATTGACTCTGCAAAATATGCAGACCTTCTTCCTTCAGCAGGATATGGTTGCGGTGGCAGATGGCCCTCGTTTCTCCCATTCCGGTGCGGCGATTGTAGGAGAAGCATCAGAGGATTTGCTTGGATTACAGACGATTAATAATCTGGTCACAAAGATTATAAAAACGATTGGACTATGAAATTGAAATCACTGGAATTTATAACGTTTGAGGTGCAGTATGTTGAACTATAACCATTATTTTACGAATGAAGAAATTAAGACCATCATCAAGGACTGGGAAAAAGAGTATCCCGGTTTGATGAAGCTGGAAGAAATAGGCCGGAGTTATGAAGATCGTCCGATCTGGTGCATGACCCTCACGAATAAGGCCACAGGGCCTGACCTTGAGAAACCGGCTTTCTATGTGGATGCGAATATTCACGCTACAGAATTAGCTGGACCAACAACTGCATTGCGAGTCGCAGAACGTCTGCTGACTGAATATGAAAGTGATGAGAAGATCAAATGGTTGATGGATAACACCGTATACTACATCATCCCGAGAGTGAATCCGGACGGGGCTGAGGCAGCGATGGCAGTGCATCCGCAATTTGTGCGGTCTTCTATGCGGCCTTATCCTTATGATGAAATGGCGGAAGGGCTCCATGCCAAAGATATTACAGGTGATGGGCGAGTCTTGCAGATGCGGATCAAAGATCCGAATGGCGAGTGGAAAATCAGTCCTCAGGACCCGCGGTTGATGATGAAACGAGAACCTGTTGAAGTGACGGGCGAGTTTTATCGGCTCTTTGTTGAAGGTGAGTTGCAGGATTATGATGGAGACATCATTAAAATGGCTCCTCCTCGTGAAGGATTGGACATGAACCGAAACTTCCCCTTTGAGTATCAGCCCAATGGACAGCAAAAAGGGGCAGGTGATTTTGCGGGGCAGGAACCGGAGACAATGGCATTGATCAAATTTGTTGTCGCGCACCCGAATATTAATGCCGGGGTTACGCTGCATACTTTCTCACGTGTTATCCTGCGACCGTATTCAACTAAGCCCGATAAAGAAATGGCTGTGCCAGATCTGCGGATTTATAAAACGATGGGTGAAATTGGCACGAAACTTACAGATTATCGCAATGTTTCGGTTTATCATGATTTTCTTTATGAGCCGAATGAATATATCACCGGTGGTTTCGATGACTGGATGTATGACTCGCGCGGCGCTTTCACTTTTACGATGGAGCAATGGGACTTACCGACAGCTGCTGGTATCAAAGATCGCAAATTCATCGAATGGTTCGAGGATCATCCTCACGAGGAAGATGTGCAGATTTTGAACTATTCGGATGAACATAATGCGAAAGGCTGCCTGCCCTGGGAAAAGTTTACTCACCCTCAATTAGGAGAAGTCGAAATTGGGGGTTGGGATATGCTTTACACGTGGAGCAACCCACCGCATGAATTGATGGGAGCGGAGGCAAAGAAAAATGCGGAATTCATGCTGGAATTAGGGTTTTTGATGCCCAAACTTTCAATGGTCAAAGAAGAGGTGACTGCTTTGGCAGAAGATACTTATGCGGTAAAACTGGTGTTTGAGAATATGGGTTATCTGCCGACTTATAATTCAGAATCTGCTAAAAAACGGAAATTAAACCGACCGATACGTGCTGAATTAGAACTTCCTGAGGGCGGAAGTTTTGTGGTTGGGAAGAAGAAAGTGGAACTTGAACATCTTGCAGGGCGGAGCAATAAGCGCGCGATGACCAGCGCGATGGGGGAGAGTCCAATGGACAACCGTTCTAAGGTTGAATGGACCATAAAAGCGCCGAAAGGGTCAATCGTTAGATATCATATTCTGACAGAACGGGCAGGCTGCCTGCATGGTAAGTTGATATTAAAGTAATTGAGGGTAAGGGATTACTTTTCACTACCATTAAATTCTATCCAATTTCAAGCTATAATTTACGGATGGATATGTATGCACTGATGATTGGATTAGGGGCAAGCCTCGGTATCTGGCGTGTTTATCAGACTGCTCCGATGGAACAGCGCAATGAATATGTAAACAACGGGCTGTTGGTGCAATTCTTCATTCTGATAGGCTCGCGTTTGGGGTATGTGTTCCTTCGATGGGCTTTCTATAATGAAGTTCCTTCGAGGATTTTTCAGTTCTACGATGGGGGACTCTCACTCTGGGGCGCTGTGGTTGGTGGTTTACTGGGCTTTATTGTTGTTTTTATCTTCTCTGAACGACAGCTTTTTCAGATTGCAGATGCCTTGATTCCGATGCTGACACCTTTAACTATATTCGGCTGGCTGGCTTCGTGGCAGGTGGGGGTGGCTTATGGTGAGGTGGCTGCTGGTGATTTATGGTGGAGTTTTCCAATGCTTGATGAATCGGGAATAATCCAGCCACGGTTTCCACTTCAATTGATAGCCGCTTTTAGCACGCTGATCCCGCTGGCATGGCTGGAAATTCGCCAGCCATTTGCGGGAGTGATTGGCATGCAAACTTCAGCGGGTTTGATTATCTTTTCGGCGATAACGGTTATATTTACCCTTCAGCGGGCAGACCCCGGTGTCTTTTGGGGAAAGTTCCGACCGGAATTATGGGCTTCTTTGTTATTATTAGTACTTGGTTTTGGTGGATTTATAATCATCACTGTGCAGGAATACCGCAGAGGTTAGAGTTTATATTTTTATTTTTTTTTGTGACAATGGAGAGTATTTATGTCTGATTATTACAGTATTAAATGGATTGATGGCAAAGTCAGTATGATTGACCAGCGATTGCTGCCACATGAGGTGAAGTACAACAGCTACGCCACCTATCAGGAAGTAGCGGAGGCGATTAAAGTGATGGTGGTTCGCGGTGCTCCTGCAATTGGGGCTTCAGCGGCTTATGGGATGGTGCTGGCAATTAATGCGATTGATATGGAGAATGTTTCTGGTTTATTATCAGCATTGAAAGAAGCCGGTGAAGTATTGAAAGCCGCCCGTCCAACAGCTGTAAACTTATCCTGGGCGGTTGATCGGGTGTATAATGCGGCAGCAAATGCTGATGTGGAATCAGTGGAAGAATTGCGTGCTGTTGTGATGTCAGAGGCGGATTTGATCTGGGTAGAAGACGCAGATATGTGCTTCCGCATGGCAGAAAACGCAATGGAAGTGACACCTGATCCAGTCGTTTTTGTACACCATTGCAACACCGGCGCCTTGGCTACGGTTGCCTATGGCACAGCACTGGGCGTGATCCGCCGTGCACATGAAATTGGTAAAAAAACCTTCGCTTACATCGATGAAACACGTCCGCGCTTGCAGGGTGCACGCCTCACTTCGTGGGAATTACGGGAATTAGGTGTTCCTCATGCTGTCATTGCTGATGGTGCTTCGGGATTTGTGATGAAGAACAAAGGCGTCAATATGGTGGTCTTTGGCTGTGACCGGATTGCTGCCAATGGTGATGTTGCCAATAAGATCGGCACCTATAATCTGGCGATGGCCGCTAAAGTGCATGGTATTCCCGCCTATTCCGTTGGTCCTACCAGCACGATTGATCTTGAAACACTCAGCGGCGATCAGATCGAGATTGAAGAGCGTCCTGATATTGAGGTGACTCATGTTTTTGGAAAGGCGCAGATAACGCCAGATGGTGTTGAAATTTTCAACCCAGCATTTGATATAACGCCGAATGAATTCATCACCGGGATTATCACCGAAGAAGGTATTGCCTATCCTCCCTATGAAGAGAGCTTAAAAGAGATGGTTCATCGAGCAGAAGAACGCCGTAAAAATAAGTGATAATTTAACTTAAGGAAGTAAGGTATTTGTAAGAACAGAGACCCTCTACGCATTTGTGTAGAGGGTCTTTATAAAAAAAAGAGCGGGTGACCGGATTCGAACCGGTGAATGTCAGCTTGGAAGGCTGATGCCTTACCACTTGGCGACACCCGCATTTGTCACACCATTTTACTCGTAAATATTCTGTCGGTCAAGAGGAAGGGAAACGATGCTCGCGATAAGCGTCTTTTTGCAAAGAGTGGGTGATGAGGGTTTATTTGGGAATGCTGCTCAACTGAGCTGTGTCAAGCAGTATTATGGTTAATAATAATTTGTGATTAGATGCCCTGTATGACACGAGTGGTTTTTTCTTGGGTCTCACCCAAGAAAAAACCTCGTGATCGCCAAAAGAAGCGATAAAAAGGACCTGTCAGTAAAAATGGTGCAAAAAAACCTAAACTGTAAAATCAATTATGGGGATTGATAAAGGACAATTGTATAGTTTGATAGGGATAACTTAATAATGACACTGCAACATTGGATAAAAAATTATTAATTCAGGTATAATAATTGTATAAAGAAATTATATGGTGGAAATGATTTTTTTATAAAGCTGGACGACTGATTTTGCTGTATGTTTGTGATGCAACAAAATTTTGAAAAAATAACCTGCTTAAAACCTGAAAACAGCATACAATAGATTTGTGTGTTTCTTTTATTAACCTAAAAAAGAGAGAGATAAAATGCCAGCGATTGATGCAATTGTAACGGAGAAACTATCTCGTAGCTTTGGAGATTTAATAGCGGTCGATTCAATGGACCTCAGAATTGCTCAAGGAGAGGTGTTTGGTTTCTTGGGCCCGAATGGTGCCGGAAAGACAACCCTGGTACGGATGTTGACGACCTTGATTGCTCCCACATCAGGCAAAGCCTGGGTGAATGAAATGCAGGTAGGGTTCGAGGATCAAAAGATTCGAAAAAGTGTGGGGTTGTTGACTGAAACCCCGGGTTTGTATGAACAGCTCAGTGCAGCAAGAAACCTGGAAATATTCGCCGAATTATATGAGGTGAAGGATGTTGCTGGACAGGTTGAAAAATTTCTGCGTATGCTGGACCTCTGGGACCGTCGGAATGATATGGCTGGCACCCTTTCGAAAGGAATGCGGCAAAAATTGGCCATAGCCCGTGCGTTACTGCATGAACCGTCAATTGTCTTCCTCGACGAACCTACATCAGGACTTGATCCGGTTTCTGCCCGTTTGGTGCGAGATTTTATTCTCAAACTCAAGCAAAAAGGACGCACGATCGTTATGTGTACGCATAATCTGGATGAAGCGGATGCCTTATGTGACCGAATTGGTGTTTTTCGCACAAGGATGATTGAAATGGGTACTCCTGTTGCATTGCGGCAGAGCCTCTTTGGCCGGCGGGTTGTTTTTCATCTTGCGGATCAGGCCGCTCCTTTTGTAGAGAACCTTAAAAAAGCTGAAGGAGTATTGGAAGTTGAAGCGGTTGACAATAAATTAATTGCCCGTGTTGCAGAACCTGAGAAGCAAAACCCGGACATTATCAGGCAGTTGATTGAAGCAGGTGTAAGTCTCCAATTTGTAGGTGAAATACGTCATTCATTAGAAGACGTCTATCTGCAATTGCTGAAGGAAGAGGAAAATGAATAAAATTCGAACTATCATTCGGAAAGAATGGGAAGAGGTTTTTAAAAATAAACTGGTTATCTCGGTGGTGATCATGCTGCCATTGTTGTTCACGGCTATGATGATTGGCTTTTTGTATATGTTTGAGTCTATGGGAGCAGCTGAAACACTAGGAGAAATTCCAATAGAGTTTTTAGAGATGTGTGAGGGAAATTCTTCTACGGGAGATTGTATCTTAAGTTATACGATGAATCAATTTATGATTATGTATCTCTTTGTGCCCCTGATTATTCCGATCAATATCGCTGCCTACTCTGTAGTGGGAGAAAAACGAAATCATAGTTTGGAACCATTATTGGCAACCCCGATTTCAACCTGGGAATTGCTGATTGGCAAAACCCTGGCGGCTGTCATTCCTGCAGTGATTGCAACATACCTGGGGTTCTTTGTGTTTTGTATCGGTGCAGTCATTATTTCTGGAGGATTTTCATTAATTTTGACAATTTTGGACATAGGCTGGCTTGTGGCGATTTTGATAATGGGTCCTTTAATGTCAATCCTTTCGGTCTGTTTTTGCCTGATGGTCTCGTCCCGAGTCAACGATCCCCGAGTGGCGGAGCAAATTTCTTCACTGATTATTTTGCCCCTGTTGGCTCTGATGTTTGCACAAATAGCAGGTTCGCTGGTTGTAACCACCAGTCTGGTATGGCTTCTTTCCTTGATTATTGGGATCCTTGATGTGATTGCTATGTATTTCTGTGTTCAGTTGTTTGCTCGCGAAACGATTTTGACACGATGGAAGTAGGACATAAAATGAAGAAGGTTTTTTATCTATTGCTATTGCTGCTATTATTTGTCCTGCCAACTGGTGCACTTTTGGCAGCAGAGGAAGGTTTTCAAATATCAATGAGCCGTGATTTTGGCTACGGAGGATTCGGGAATCAGATTCAAGGCCTGTTTAGTTTGAAGGTGAATGGTGACGAAGTATTTGAAAAAGTCGTTTTTATGATGGATGAGATTGTGTTGGGGGAGGATGACGAGGCACCATACAAAATTCAATTCTCAACTGATGATTATGAACCCGGTGAACATGAATATTGGGCACGAGGGATACAGGCAGACGGAAGTGAAGTCAATTCGAACCGGATTACAGCCCTGGTGCTTTCGAAGGAAGAAACACGAAATAGTATGCAAAAGATATTTGGTGTGGTAATCGGAGGGATTGCGTTGACTGCATTCCTTTCTGTTTTTCTAACCAACCGGATTTCGAAACGGGCGAATAAATCTCAAACATTTGAAGCCAACGGCATTCCATCAGGTTTCACTGCGAGGGGGGGGAGTATATGTCCGAAGTGTGGAGAACCCTTCTCTTTTCACTGGTGGAAGATGAATCTTCTTACCCACAAACTAGATCGCTGTCCGAATTGTGGGAAGTGGGTGTTGGCCAAGAGCATGAGTTACTCGATGCTGGAATCCGTGGTTCTGGCGGCAAAAAAAGAAGGAAAAGGTGAAGAGAAAGTTGTCAGTGAAAAACAAGAAACTGACGAATTGAGAAGAAAACTGGATGATTCGAAGTTTATGGATAATTAGTCAGGGGAAGAAAAATGAAACCTGATTCTACTTAGGGCGGGAAAGGTTTTTTAAAAACTTCTCTTAACTGGTTTCAATAGGAAAGGCCTTCCACGTCCCTCGTGTTCGAGTTGCCGGTGATCAATTCTTTTTCTGAGTTTCATCTGGATTTTTTGAGTCTTTAAAAATCCCTAATCCAAGGAGACCCTGATTCGAACTGGCAAACCGCAGGTAGGAGCGTAAGATTTCTGACATTCTTGTCAGGAATGCTGTACGCCTGGTTTGTATCTGTTCCTCTTTCAGTTTCACTAAATCTTCTTCGGTGGCGTCCGGGTTTGCTGCTTTGATAGTTTCATCATCAGGGAGATTGTTTTCTTCTTCTGTTTTCCATCGATCCATTTCCTCGATGATGGCTTTAAGAATCTCTGCTTCACCTTTTAAACGTCCTAATTCGCGGTACGCCTCTACTCGCGAGGCGCCCTGTGCAAGTAAGATATCTGCTTCTCTTCGAATCTGCCAGGTGTAGCGATTCAAACGGGTTTGGTGTACCAGGTCAGGATTGATATTAATGACACCCACATCCAACCAGAAAACCTCGGCCCCAAATAAATTCAGCAATGGCTGGTTTTGACTGAGAACCCAATTCCTAAAATTCTCACGGACTTCCTCTTTCATGTCATAGGTTTGTGGTGCTGTGAAATAATCGAGGGGACGCATATTTACGAAATGGGTGATTTTCCTTTTTAGGGTTAATTCTACCGCTGCGTTCCAATCCCTCATTTCTAATGCTTTGTCTAATGCTTCTGGATCAACAGGGTCGGGGTAATTCTGGTAACGGGCACGGTATTGCAGATTGTTATTGTTTTCATTATTTTTAAATTTCACACGATAACGCACACGAATTTTTTTTATCGTTATCAGAATTCCATCTCGGGTATAGGTTTCAATTTCATCGATTTCATAAAATTGATCTTCCAGGCTGACAATATGTCGAACTCTTTCAAAAGGACGCATAAAATATGTTTGATTCGTACACACGGCGGTTTGGGTGCGGATAGTCTGGAAGGAGACAACATTGCCAGGCCTAATCACTACCCGCCCAGGACCGCCGATGGAATCTAATTGGATAAACTTTCCTGACGCAAGCTGCACTTTTCCATTCTCAATGAACATTCTGGGCCAAATCGGGAAGAATAATGAGAGCAGGAAAGCCCCAATATTTGAAAAACTGAAACCAAACATCGCTGAAAGAATGTATTCAATTGCGTTTTTCCTGCTTACAATATTATGGGTCTTCATAATGAAGGTTGATGTTGTATGCAGCGCAAAGACAAGGGCCAATGCTGCGGGTATAAGATAGCGCAGGAAAGCTGTTGTAGGAAATGCGCGGCTGGGGTTTGCAACATGGCTTGTTTCCCAGAAACGAATAGTATTGTCAGTTCCGGCGGTTAGAATGTACTCATTGTTCGGACTGATAACTACGTTCATGATTTTTCCGCTGCCTGGCTGCAGCTGAACGGGTATCCAATTACCCCGTGAATTACTCAGAATCCATACCTGAGCGGAACGGTCTAAGCTCCCTGTGACCATCAGGTAACGATTCGTAGATTCAAAACCTTGTTCAGTGTGAATACGGTTGATAACTAAATCTGAAACCTCTCTGTTTGCCCCTTTAATCAGGAAGAAATCATCATTAATCCTGCCGCTATCAAGGCGTTCTAGTTTATTTAAATCCCAAAAAATAAACAGTCCATCTTTATCTGCGGTAATCAGCCAGTAGTCATTCGTGTTCTTATCACGTGTGATACCAACTTTTACAGTCATAGATTCATGAAGCTTGGCGAAGGTGAAACTCTCTTTAGTATCATCACCTTCAACGGGCCAGATATGCACACGCTCATCCGCGCCCACGGAGAATAAATGATGTTCAGATTGAGGTGTTTCAGCCTGAAATGAAAGGTCGAAAGTGATATCGGAGACGCGTGCTTTTTGATCGAAAACCTTTACTGGTTCTTTGAGAGGTTTAGCCAACTCCACCTGAGCGAGATTCCAAAGAGAAATTTCCCCTGTTTGATCACTGATAGCAAGGAAGTTCCCGGAGGGACTGAATTCTATATCGGTAATGTTGCTGTGATGATGAAAATCGATTTTTGATCCGTGCATAGCAATTACTTGAGGAAGGCCGCTTGCAAGATCCCAAAGATAGATGATTCCGGTTGAGTCACTGGAAGCCAGCCATTTTTGATCATCGCTGAGAACCAATTTGGTAATCGCTGCCTCGTGCACTTTAATCGGGAAAAAATCTAAAAACGTCTGGTCAGGAGCGGCATAGCTGATAAATTCGACGTACTTCTCGATGGCATCCTTTCCGTTTTCCGGGTCCAGTTTCGTAGTATCCCAAAACTTGATCTGCTGATCGGTACCGGCAGTGATCAAGTAACGATTGTCGTGAGTAAAGAGAAGGTCATTGGCATATCCTTCTTGAACTGGGAGGACGATTCGCGCTCTTCCACGCATGTCAGGCTTATAATTTTTCGAGAAATCCCACAGAAAGATATTGCCATCTTTGGAGGATGCAGCGAGCCACTTTCCGTCATCACGAAATGCCAATTCCACAACATCTTTGGAAGGGCCACGGAATACTTCGCTGTGCCGAAAAGTATAGGTGTCTTGAGGATCGAATTGGGTCGATATTAAAATAGAACCCACAAGCACAACGAAGAAAAGCAAGCGGAAAAAGATAGCACCCAGAGTTAGGAAAAGTCCGCGTCTTCTTGTAATCATCTTTGCAAAGAATTGAATCATGCTGTTTCCATCCTCAGCTTTCCTTGAACCATTTTTCAATGTTCGAGAGCAAGGCATTGACATCTTTAGGAAGGTAATCTTCGTAACCCGAACGATTCACCAGACTCTGGATAGCAGATAATAACTGTATCAGCACAACTTCTTCGGGGTTTTCGCTCTGGATAATTCTCATCAGGTTTTCACCAAACTGGCGTTGGTTAGTTCTTCCCGCTTCATTCATTATCTGCAAATACTCCAGTTCAGAATCTGCTTGAATGAATTGAGTTTCTTTTTCCCAACCTGCATTCCAGGAATAGAGGCGTATATCATTAATTTCATCATGTTTGGGCCGAAGATTTTCAAATTCAGCTATGAGCAGTCGGATACCGCGAGCACGCAGTAATTTTCCATCGCTTTCAAGATTGGCTTCTAGTGGTTCAACTGGGAGATCCATACTTTGTTTAGATTCTGCAGAATTATCTTTACGATTTGGTGCGGTGTTGATGCGATCTGCTCGATAAGGAGGACCGCCTTCTTCAGTGTCTGGGAGGCTCAGGCCGCGCTTTTGCCATAACAAACGAAAAGAAAGTAGGCTGTTATTTCGTACTCTCCTTCGGATTTCCTGGTTGATCCGAAGTATTGGGAAATTATCTCCGGTAATTTTGTTTCGTTCACCAAAAAGTTCTTCAAACGTGTAATTCAGGAGAATCCTTTCGAAAATATCCTTGGTATATTGAAGAGGAACCTGTTCCCATTCCTGGAATTCTCCATTTTGTGTGAGGCTTTGTGAGGTAATTGCCCGGAAAACCCGGTCACGGTTGAATTCAAATTGATTTCGATCTGATAGTGCCACATATTTTTTTGGATCAGAGCTGTTGATCAGGTTTCGCACTTGTCTGTGAATGAAAAATCGATCCTGCTCATCTAGTTCGTCATCATGCTGAGTTGCAATAGTGATTCCCGTGTATGGCTCTGATACCATTCTGGAGTGAACGATGCGTTGACCATCTATTTGATAGCCATTGAGGTAGGCGATTTCCACACATTCAGGACGTTGGCCTAATAAAAAAGTTGTGGATATATCTGCAACAACTTCAATACCATCCCGTGTGAAAGCTGTGACATCTTTTTCTGAACGGTACAGACGGTCTAAACGAGCAGAACCTCGCAGTTTACGTCGGAATGTAAAGCGTAAACCGTACCAGCCAGTGATGGGCGGGATATTCTGTCGATCTCCTTCATTTTGCGGAGAATCGAGTACGTAGGCACTGTCAAAATCGGAAACTATAGAGCCTGGAATCAGGTTGTGTGCGGTTCCAATATCCGGGGATTTGGGAGAGCCATATCGAATGAATGCGTTCATTCCCCTCAGGTGAAAGAACCATAATAATTGAAGAAAAGTACCCGTCAGGATTTGCGAAACCCGTCCAACAAAATAACTTCGGATATAGGTTGGACGGGGGGAAGGTGAGGTGGTTTCAGGATTTCTAGGGTCGGGTTCATCCGTTTCGAGAGGAACTTTATGAACCAGATCATCGAAACCAAAAATTGGAAACCCTGCGTTTCGTGTAAAAGCGAACAGAAAGAGTAACAAATTAACAGCCGCTACAGCTCCTGCCGCAATCAAGGTGATGAGTGAATTGATTGTGTCCCTGGGGAGGGTCAGGTTTTGACGTGGAAAGATGAAGTCGATAAACGCTGTGAATACTGCGATAATATCCTGCCAGAATACAATAATCAGCAGAAGTACGAGAAAATATTCTATGAATGAGATGAATGCATACTCACGTTTTCTTCGGGGTTTTCTATTTTGAAAAGTCGTCATTTATTCTACTCTTTTGATACTTTTTATTCCGCCGAAAAGAGAAAGGTCTAATTCCCAGGTGGAGCCGACTTCACATTGCTCGAATGTATAGAGATCGGGAGGTGTGTAATCATAAAACTGGTCAGCGCCGGCAAACGTAATTTGGTAACTTTCTTCTTGTTCCCCTAAACGTTGATTGTTGTTTAGTGGAGTCTCATCCCAATAAGGATAAAGATCGTAGCCTTCCGTAATTACCGTATCTGACAGCACCCAATCCAGAATTTCATAACTGCAATAAAGTTCATAAATTTTATATTCGCAATCTTGAACAATCTCTGCGTAGCCATTCCCCTGATCTACTGAATAGGGTGTTCCGCACACTTCTACGGCACCCTGTGCTGGTTCAGATTGAACATTGTACAATTCTTCATTACAACTAAGAAGATTGGCTTGTGAAGGGATATTTTCCTCCCAGCCTTCACGGGTGACGTATTGTTGTTCTTCAATATCAACTGAATATTTCCAGTAGGTCTCTGTGACAACTGCCTGAACATGTTCCACATTACGGTTGCCGAAGACCAGGGCAAGCAAGCCAATGGCACAGGCGCCAATAATGAGAAGCAGCATGAGAATGAGCCACAGAGGCAGCTTTTTTCGTTGAGCGGTTGATGTTTGTGTAGGAATGGTTTTATTTTTTTTCGGTGCCGATGATGGTGCGATAAAGTTATCACTAGCTTGGGGTGCTGTTGTTGGTAAAGGAGTTCCGCAGTAAACGCAAAACCGTGCATTCGGCTGATTGGGTTGTTGGCAGGAAGGGCAGGGCTGGTCTTTGTCGGTTGTAGTAGAAATCGAACCATAGGCACCGATAATTCGGCCAGCAACCCGGCGTGCACCATCTGTAAGATCCCCCCCACATTGGCGGCAAGCTTCTTTTTCAGCAGAATTTCTTGTGCCACAATAGGGACAGTGAACATCAGCGCCTTTACGGGCCTGTGCAATTTTTTCTTCATCTTCCAGCAGGGTTTGTGTGGCCTGCTGTGTAAAGTGTATATTTTCGGGCTGTGGACTACCGCAAGCACTGCAGGTTTTATTTGAACCAAGATTAATTGTATTGCAATTCGGGCAGGTCCAATTAAGTTCTATATAGCCCAGGGACTTGTTGGCCATTCTATACCTCTATGTTTTTGAAAATTGATGGGTGACCAATCCTGATTTGATAATTGTATTATAGCGAAATTAAATGAAAAAGTCTTAAAAAAGGTGCTGATAGTTTGATTGAAAGAAACTCAACCTGGGTGCGCCAGGTTTCTTCAGCCATTTTCTAAATGAGCTCCCTGGCAGGCCTTTGAGATATAGATATCGGTTTCGTAAGGGGTTTGCGCATCATATTGCTGCTTTAGTGCTTTGGCAAAATCCTCAGCTTTTTCTTTGGCAACAAGGTTCACCGTGCAGCCACCGAATCCTCCACCTGTGATTCTTGCTCCGTAGCACCCCGGGAGGGATTGAGCAATTTCGACCAGTAAATCGATTTCAGGAACACTCACTTCATACAAATCACGTAATGAAGTATGGGTTGCAGACATCAATTCTCCAAAGCGATGCACATCACCATCTTTCAGAGCAACAATAGCCTGATTCATGCGGTCACATTCATAGACCACATGTTCGGCTCGTTGTGCAACTTCTTTCGGGAGCAAGTGTTTATTGGCTTCAAACTCTTTTGGTTTGACATCGACAAGGGTTGTGATCGCAGGAAGAGCCGGTTTCAGCAGCCGAACAGCTTCCTGGCATGACCGAACACGGTCATTGTAAGCGGATTCCGTCAGAGAATGAGGTACTTTTGAATTGGCGATAACAATAGCGACATCATCAGGCAATGGGACTGGTTCCCATTTTAATTCATCAATCTTGAAATAAAGTGCGTGTCCTGCAACCCCGTGCGCACAGGCGAATTGATCCATCATTCCACAGTTCATTCCAACATACTGGTTTTCAGCCTGCTGGCAATATTGAGATAATGTCATGCGATCCAGATGCCAGCCTCCGAGCGTTTCCCATGCGATAGCGAAGGCAACTTCGATGGCCGCCGATGATGAAAGTCCTGCGCCAATCGGAATATCTGAGGTGAACTCTGCTTCCATTCCCTTGAGTTCTAACCCGTGTTTTTGAAATATATCTGCTACACCAGCAGGGTATTTGGCCCATTTTGGAAGAGATTGCTTTTTGCAATCCTGCTTTGTTGAAAGATTATCCAGCGAGAAACAAACTTCCTCTCCTAAATCCAGGGCGCGAATGATTACAAGGTAATCCTGTCTGGATGAGAATGACAATCTTACTTTTCGGTCGATAGCAACTGGCAGAACGGGGCCATTAGAATAATCAACATGTTCTCCTAAGAGATTGACACGTCCGGGCGAGATCACTGTGTGTTGATATTGGGGCATTTCATTATCCTAGGAAATTAAATGGGGAGATCATGTTGTTTCAATTTTAATGCCTAATTGTAGAGCAGATTCTGTGTTTTTCATATGAATTCCACCAGGGCTTGTTTTGTCGGTCAATTTATCGATGCGTATTTAATTCTTATTCATTTTAGCAATAGTTACGTATAAAACCACAATAGTGGAATGAGCTGGAGTATAATTATGGCATTAATTTTAGAAAGAGAAGAGTAATTAAAAATGAAATTAAGTGTAATTATCCCAGTTTATAATGAAATTCCAACTCTGGCGACTATTTTAGAGAAGGTGCAGGCAGTTGATTTTGGTGATCATGGCCTGGAAATTGTAATTGTCGATGATTGTTCAAATGATGGAACACGCGAAATGCTGAAAGAGATGGAATCTGTCCGGTCGCAAGAAAAAACAACCTGGCAGAATGAGGAAGGTCAGATAATTGATCTGACGACACTCAAGATTGTGTTTCAACCTGTCAATATGGGAAAGGGTGCCGCACTTCGACGTGGTTTCAAAGAATCGACTGGTGATGTTCTTTTGGTGCAGGACGCCGATCTTGAGTATGATCCCAACGAATATTCGCGATTGCTTGATCCAATTGAACGAGGGGTTGCAGACGTTGTCTATGGTTCCCGCTTTTTGGGCGGGCCGCATCGTGTACTTTATTATTCCCACTATGTAGCCAATCGAACTTTAACGGCAATATCAAACCTGTTCACGAACATCAACCTGACCGACATGGAAACCTGTTATAAGGTTTTTCGGCGTGAGATTCTCGAAAGTATCACATTGAAACAAGATCGTTTTGGTTTTGAACCGGAAGTTACTGCTAAAATTGTAAAATTGAAATGCCGAATTTATGAAGTTCCAATTTCCTATTATGGCCGCACCTACGAAGAAGGTAAGAAGATTGGATTTAAAGACGGAATCAATGCATTATTATGCATTTTTCGCTATAATTTATTTAAATAGCATTTACAAATATATGGAATTATCAGCCTTTGATGAAGGAGAATATGATGGAAGAATTTAATCAGGAACCGATAGCTGAAGAAATTATTGACGCAGAACCGCTTGCTTCGAGCAGTGAGGAAGAAAATGATGCTCTTGACATCAACACAAAAAAAGAAAGTAAGGTTATTAAGAATCTTCGTCGGATAGGAGTCTGGGTGTTGGCCTTCGTTGGTTTTGGGGTTATTGTTTTCTTACTGGCTTATTTTTTGATGTATCGCCCATTATCATTGGAACATCAAGCCTTAACCGAGAACAGTGAAGCTATGGAAACCCAATTGACTGAATATCGTGATGATGTTGATAAGAAAACATCACAAATATCAGCTCTCGAGGATAGTCTGACTCTGATGGAAGAAGAAAATCTTTTATACGGTCAGTACACAGTTTATTTGAAATTACTCAACAATCTGGCGCAAATGCAAAAAGCAACAATCATGGGTGATGATGTATCGATGCGTGTTGCTGTAGCTAACGCACAAATGAATTTAGATCAGCTGCTGCCCCTGCTAATCGAGTATGATACCTCACTGGCAGATTTGCTGCAACAGCGATTGACTTTGCTGGCAACGACTGATGGAATGCCAGATGAAGTTTATCAAGAAGTGGAAACCATGTATGTGTACCTGTTGGAGTTGCAAGAGACTTTGTTTGGGGATGTATATTAGGGTTTCTTTCGTTTCTTTTTTTTCGATTTGAGCGCGAGTACCTCTTCGCGCTCTTTTCCTTTCAGGTCTCGAATGGCGTAAAGGGTGATGACAGCGGATTTTCCTCGTATTCGTAAGTTTTTCACATAAGCCAGTACACGATCTTTATCTCCGCGCATGGTGTCTTTGAGTGCCCAGCCAACAGCTTTTTGCACCAGGTCTTCGGGGTCATCGATGAGGTTCTCAGCTAACTCAAGGCATTCATCTGTATACTTTCCGCTTTTCCCAATTTTTCGAGTGAAGGCAACCATGCTCAAGCGCCGTTCCCACATATTCTCTGAGTGATTCCATTCATGGATCATCTGAAGAATTTCGTCGGGAAATTTTTCAATAAGCTGATTGAGCACTGTTGTGCCAAAATCATCCACCTTTCCCCAGTCATCAAAATGAATTGAAAATTTGCAAATATGAGGGAGATGATGTTTTTCTATCTCAGGAACCGAGATACTCAGGATGTGGGTTGCGCACATACTGCATTTCCATGCTGGATTAGTATATAAATGTTCCGCAAGATCTAAACGTTCTTCCACTGAAAGAGTTATTAAATCTCGATTAATAGAACGCACAACGCGCCGAATATCACCGGTGCGCACATAAGTACTGCTTGCTTTGGCTTCTTTGGAAAGCGCTTCAATTTTCTTTCTTAATGTTACAACAATTGGGTGTCCATTCATCGAAAACCTCCTGCTAAGTAATAGGTTTATTTTCTAAAATTGAACGATGGACAGTTATTAATGCTCAAAAGGGGAGAGAGCCCCACAATTCGAGTATAACATGAATGCTTGGCCTTGACAGAAGCATGGAGAGGAAAAGGGTAACAGGGAGAATTGCACAAAAAATCGATCGTTAAGGCAGGCATCAATATAAACAACAAGAATCAGTGCTTTTTTACTGATTCTTGTTGTTTTTGAGTTAATCTTTATGCGTTTTTGACGTCGATTGTGAATTTTCGAATTTTCATCTCACCGGATTTTGATATTACTCTGGACACATATTTTTCAGGGATGTCGACCAGTGAATATTTGTTTTCGATGAATATCTTACCGACTTCACTGCCGGGAATGTCTGCCTGGTAAGCGAGGGTGCCTACAATGTCACGGGGACGAATCTGCTGGTTTTTTCCAATGTTCATTGAGATACGAACCATGCCGGCTTCATGTGATACTTTTGAAGCAGCACGACGCTTGGAACGGTCGCCACTGCTTTGACCTTTTCTTCCACTGCGGCGATCATTACGGCTATTACGGCCACTTTTTGATCTGGGTGGTTTCAACGCAGAAATCTCCCAGATCGGGCGTTGACGTTCTTTGGCGCGGGCCATCTTCAGGGCAACGGCGGCAATTTTCATAGGATCATGACCACCTTCCATAAGAGATTCCACCATGATGAGTTCCTGCTTACAGCGATCACGGATCAGCCATTTTTCAAGATCACGCATCAAAACATTATTTCGATACTCAATAATTTCATCTTTGGTGGGAAGGGTGTGTTTTGTGATATCAGCCTTTGTAAAGCGCTGCAACCGGCGTACACGGAATTCTTCTGCGGGGGTAATGATGGAGATGGCGATACCTTCTTTGCCTGCCCGGCCGGTACGACCGATGCGGTGAACATAGTATTCTTCTTCGTAAGGCAGGTCAAAGTTGAATACATGTGAGATATCCTGAATATCTAAACCACGCGCAGCCACGTCGGTGGCGACGAGTACAGTGATCTGGTCATTGCGGAAACGGTTGAGAACCCGAATTCGGGCATCCTGCGTCAGATCTCCATTGATGGCTTCTGCGGGGTAACCGCGCTGAGTGAGTTCGTTAGCAACTTCACCGGTGCTTTTACGGGTTTTTGTAAAGATCAGAGCGCGGGAGATGTCTTCTACCTCGAAAAGACGGGTAAGGGCAGAAATTTTATCTTTCTGATTGACCATGTAATAACGTTGATCAATCTTGTCTACTGTGAGATGTTCTGTTTTTACTTTTACCGTGGTTGGGGTAACCATATATTTCTCAGCTAATTCCACGATTCGTTTTGGCAGGGTAGCGGAGAACAAGGCAGTTTGATGCTGACATTTAATCTCGCTCATGATCGTTTCAACATCATCAATGAAACCCATGCTCAACATTTCATCTGCTTCGTCCAATACGAGGTGATGCACTTGAGATAACTTAAGTGCTTTTTTATTGATCAAGTCCAATAATCGTCCAGGTGTACCGACAACAATATCAACCCCTTTTCTCAAGCCTTTAATCTGACGTTCATAAGAGGATCCACCATAAATCGACAGGACTCTGTGGTGGGTATATTTGCCATATTCTTCTATGATTTCTGCAACCTGCATAACCAACTCGCGGGTGGGAGCCAATATTAAACATTGAACATAACCAATTTTAGGCTGTGTTAAATTCAAGATTGGCAACGCAAACGCGGCAGTTTTCCCTGTGCCGGTTTGTGATTGGGCCAGCACATCGTTGGCTTCCATCATCAAAGGGATGATTTGTTTCTGAACCTCGGTAGGGATTTCATACCCACGCTCTTCAATTGCTCGCATGATGTCTGGATGCAAGCCAAAACTAAGAAATTCTTCTAACATTATTAAGCTCCTAATAAGGGTTGGGTCTTGAATGATTCCGTTGCTCCACAACCCAATAAAGCCTAAGCTTTTCTAATTCAGGAGAGCTTTCAAAGTCAAATTTCTTTTTCTGTTGAAAGGACGGTTTTTTATGCCCACCGTCTGCCAGGAATTCTCAAAACAGTTTATATTCAATCGGGTGTTTATTGCTAAACAACCGGACGAAGTATACCACAGGAATAATGAAAGTCCTAATTGATGATCTACTGATCCCGTGTTACACTGGTTTAATGTAGAATTCGCAATAAAAAATGAAAGAAGAGGACAGCATGGATAAGAAAAAAGGACATTTTTGGCCAGTTGTCAGTTTGTTGATACTGGCGCCTGTGACAGGTGAGCTGCTCTCTTCATCATCTCCTCCGGCTGAATTCTTCCAACCCATTTCTTTTATTTTGTTGACCGCTCTTTATGGCGGTGGGGCGTTGTTGGTGCGTGAGCTGACCCGGCGCTGGGAAAGGGGCTGGATTACGGTTGTTCTGCTGGGGATGGCGTATGGCATTTACGAAGAAGGAATCGCAATGCGAAGCTTCTTTGATCCGAATTGGATGGATCTGGGATTATTGGGCGAGTATGGGCGCGCTCTGGGGGTTAATTGGATTTGGTCAATCGCTTTAACACTTTTTCATGCTGTAATCAGCATCAGCGTACCCATTCTTCTGGTAGAATTAGCTTTTCCAGCGCACAAAGACGTGCCCTGGCTGGGGAAGAAGGGCCCCGTCGTGTGCAGTGCTGTTCTACTTGGCTTTCTGCTGCCTGCCTCATTCTTCAGCACCTACTCCAGCCCGGGGGGAATCGTAGCCAGTGCAGCAAGCATGTTTGCCCTCACTTACATTGCCAGGACGAGGGTTTTGAACCAATGGGAAAGAGAAACAGAAAAAGCCGCCAAACCTCTGGGTGTTTTCGTATTATTCATGTTGTTGATGCTCGGCCTTATTTTTGGCATGTGGGGTTTTGCTGCGCTGGAGTTGCCCGCCTGGAGTGCTTTTTTGTTCTTAGCTGGCTTACCATGGTTAGGGCTGTTCATAACCCGTCGCATGGGTGTGCGAACCTGGGATCAACGACATGGTTGGGCGGCTGCCTTTGGCTTGTTGCTACCATGGTTGCTTTTAGCAGTATCTGCTGAAACACAGAATGCTGTCCTCACGGATGACACCAGCGGGATGGGAATGGTGGCATTGGTTATGTTGGTACTTCTCCTGGCTCTCCGCGTAATTATACAGCGGCGCTGGAGAGCGAAGCAAAGGGAAAATTGTGCATAGAAAACCCATCTGGCAGTTTTTTACCGGTCTTCAAGCTCATTTTTAACAAGCAGTCTTATAATAAAATCACCAGCCTCTATGATACTCTAATCTTTTCATTTGCATTTGCTGTATCCTTGCTTCCTAATTTGTTCCTCTTGAATTCACACTTTCTGCTTGACCTTTATTCTTCGTTTCTTTATCCTTTTATGATGCAGTGTTTCAATAAAAGTTAGCTTTCCTTTTGATGTATACGGATTGACCTGAGTTTGACGTGACTACACTGTTTTTCATTCTTAGAATCACTCAGAATGAAAAATTCTATCGGAGAAAAAGGATAAGTTACTAGAGTTTCAGAGTAAAATTATCCTATAAAGTATAAGGAGAAATTATGAGTGGTTTGGGCAGTATTTTGTTGGGTGTGGGTTTGGTTATTACCCTGATGGTTTTGGCTTTGGCCTGGTTGTATCTAAGTTCCTACAACCACTTTAGCCGCGAGTCACGTAAGCATTTAGCAATGATAGGCGAGGATGCATCAATGCTGGATAGTGATGGGATACAAATTCGCGATTTAAATAAAAATGGAAAAATTGATATTTATGAAGATCCGCGACAGCCAATTGAGGCCAGGGTGGAGGATCTGCTGGGGCAGATGACATTGGAAGAAAAAGTTGGGATGATGTTTCAACCGATGATTACCTTTGCAGGGGAGGGAGAGTTGGTTGAGCGGCATTCTTCCTTTATGACGCCAGAACCGACGTCCAAACAGGTGTTGGGACGGCAAATAAGGCATTTTAATCTTGTCGGCAATTCTTCGCCGCGGAATATGGCAAAATGGTATAATCGGCTGCAAAAAATGGCGGAACGATCTCGTTTGGGCATACCAGTAACTATCAGTTCAGATCCGCGGCATTCAGGTGCGATGAATCTAGGAGCCGCCATTGCGACAGAAGGCTTTTCCCGGTGGCCCGATCCTTTGGGTTTTGGAGCGATTAACAATGCTGAGATGACCGAGGAATTCGGGGATATCGCTCGACAGGAATATCTCTCGATTGGGCTTCGATCGGCGTTACATCCTATGGCAGACCTGGCTACAGAACCGCGCTGGGCGCGAGTTAGCGGAACTTTTGGGGAAGATGCAGAGTCGGCCTCTCGAATGACGGTTGCTTATATCAACGGGTTTCAGGGAAAAAAATTGGGAAAAGACAGCGTTAGCTGTATGGTAAAGCACTTTCCGGGCGGTGGCCCCCAGAAAGACGGATTGGACGCCCACTTTCCCTATGGAAAAGAACAAGTCTACCCTGGCGGCAACTTTAATTATCATTTGATCCCTTTTGAGCGTGTCTTTGCTGAGACCGATGTGCGGCAGGTGATGCCGTATTACGGAATTCCAATGGATCAAACCAGCGAGAATGTTGGTATGTCGTTTAATAAAGAGATCGTTACAGATTTACTTCGTGAGAAGTATAAATTTGATGGTGTGGTTTGTACGGATTGGATGATTTGTGAAACGACGAAGTTATTTGGCCTTTTCCGTATGATGGATTCCACTTCATGGGGCGTGGAAAAATTATCTCCACTAGAGAGGTATGATAAAGCACTTAAAGCAGGTGTGGACCAGTTTGGCGGTCAGCACCAGACAGAACGGTTGCTGACGCTGGTAGAGAAGGGACTTCTAACAGAAGAACGGGTTAATGAAAGTGTTCGACGTTTGTTAAAGCTGAAATTCCAGCTCGGTTTGTTTGACGATCCTTACGTGGATGAGGAACAGGCGGCTTTGATCTGTGGAAATGAATCATTTCGTGAGAAGGGAAAAGAAGCCCAGCGACAGAGCTGTGTCTTACTTAAAAATTCCTGGTTGGAAGGGAAGAAGCTCCTGCCGTTGAAACCAGGTGTCAAAGTTTACTGCGAAAATATTGATAAAGGTTTATTGAGAGAATATGGGGCCGAAGTTGTCTTTGCCCCTGATGAAGCTGAGATTGCACTTTTACGTTTGCAGACGCCCAGTCAGAAGATGGGGAACGGGTTCCTGGAGCGTATGTTCCACCAGGGTGATCTGGACTTTAAATCACCGGAAAAGGAACGGCTGCTTGAAATCATGGATGCTTTGCCTACTGTTGTTGATCTCTATCTTGACCGGGGTGCAGTGATTCCTGAAATTGCAGAACGCTGCGGGGCATTGATGGTGAATTTCAATGTGCCTGATGATGTCGTCCTTGATTTGTTGTTTGGGCGAAGCAATTTTTCTGGGAAGCTGCCGATCGAGATGCCTTCTTCAATGGAGGCGGTGAGAGCGCAAAGAGAGGATATGCCGCATGATTCAAAGAACCCTCTTTATGAGGTTGGCGCAGGGCTGTGTTACGAATAAGGGTTAGGATGTAGAGTAAATTTCCATGAAATTTATCTACTATCTATAACTTTTAAATCTCGAAAAAGCGAAAAGTTGTTGGATAAGGAGAATATCAAATGAGTGAGTATATGCGATATCAGGACGAATCTGCACTGCTTGAAGAACGAGTGGATGATTTAATGTCTAGGATGACTCTCGAAGAAAAGATCGGGCAAATGTGTCAGCTGGATGGCCGTAAAAATCCGAAGCAGTGGGTGGATGAATACCATATCGGTTCGTTTTTACATCTGATTGGTGAACCTGCTATTGCTCTTCAAAAATATGTTTTTGAGAATACTCGATTGGGTATTCCGCTCATCTTTGGGATTGACGCAATTCATGGGCACGCCTTCTGGCCGACAGCGACAGTTTTCCCGACACAGTTGGGAGTATCCTGTTCGTGGAACCCAGAACTTGTCATGGAAATGGGCCGGATTACAGCTAAGGAAACTGCCTGCACCGGGATACACTGGACTTTTTCTCCGGTACTTGGGATAACCCGTGACCTGCGCTGGGGACGTGTAGATGAGACATTTGGTGAAGATCCTTATCTGGTAGGAGAGTTAGGTGCAGCAGTGATTGAGGGGTATCAGGGTGAGGATGTAGGCGATCCTGAACGGATTTTGGCCTGCCCAAAACATTTTGCCGGTTATCCTGGTTCAATTGGTGGACGCGATTCATACGAAGCGGAACTGACCCGACGCAGTATGCGTTCTCTTTACTTGAAACCCTTCAAAAGAGCGGTAGAAGCCGGAGCGGCAACCTTTATGACTGGCTATCACACGATTGATGGTGTTCCCTGTACGGCCAATCGCTGGCTGCTGCATGATGTATTGAAAGAAGAATGGGGTTTTGAAGGTTTCGTGATCACCGATTGGATGAATGTAATTCATATGGTTCACGATCAAAAAGTCACCCCGAATTTAAAAGATGCGACGAAACAAGCCATCCAGGCGACAAATGATATGTCGATGACTACAGAAGAATTTTGTGGGTTGGCAGTTGAGTTGGTTAAAGAAGGGACCCTTAATGCCTCACTAATTGATGACGCCTGCCGGCGCGTGCTGCGGATGAAGTTCAAGCTTGGGTTGTTTGACAAGAACAGGTACACAGACCTTTCTAAACAATCTGAATGGATTGGAATTGAAGAGCATCGTGAAGCGGTGCTGGAATCCGCTTATGAAAGCATTGTGCTGCTGAAAAATGTTGATGTGCTTCCGATTAAAAAAGATGTCAAAAAAATTGCGGTCTTGGGTCCAAATGCTGATGACGTAATGGCTCAACTGGGGGATTGGGTGAGTTGGCAAGTGTATGGAGAGGCGGATGGCACCACTCGTCCGCGAGAATTGACCTCTACCGTTCTGGACGGTATTCGTGGTCAAGCCGGTGATATTGAAGTTACTTATGATCGTGCTTGCAGTATTCTGCGGCCTGAAGACGAAGAAATTGTGATGGCGCGCACCCGACGCGATTATGGTGATCCTTTTGGTGATATTTTCTGGGCAGAAGGTAACGGAGACATGCAGCATGCTGTTCAACTGGCAGCAGAAGCTGACGTAGCTGTGGTTGTGGTGGGGGATAATCGGGTCTTCATCGGAGAAAATAGAGATCGTATGAATCTGGACCTTTCAGGGCGTCAACAGGAGTTGCTGGAAAAAGTGAAAGCCACGGGGACTCCGATGGTGGTTGTATTGATAAACTCCAAACCGCTCAGTATTCCATGGGTGGCAGAAAATGCGGACGCAGTGATTGAAGCCTTTAA